>NZ_JBSFJX010000095.1:0-31581 GCF_053598275.1 Streptomyces sp. NPDC001156
CGACGCCACCAGGCAACAGCCCGCCGCAGCCACTACCGACGACGAACCGCCAGCGAACCCGCTGGATAGATCACGAAACCGCACTGGAGTACTAGCTCAGGACAGGGATCCGACGGCGGATCCCGCACCGGGCGCCGTCTCCGTACGCTCCGCCGTTCCGGCGCCTTCCGGCGCGCCGAAGCGCGCCAGGCAGTGCCACACCTTCTTCAGGTCCTGCGCCTCGTACCGGCCCGAGCGGACCGCGTCGCCGATGATCCGCGGGTCCAGGTGGCCGTTCTCCGCGATACTCGCGCCCAACTCGACGTACGCCGGGCCGCGGTAGTCGGCGTGGCGGCGCAACTCGTCGACGGCGATCCGGTATCCGGGGTGCCACTCGAGCGGGCACGGCAGCCGCAGGGCGGCGGCCTCCACGGGAGTGCCGCGGTAGCTCGCGTCCAGGACCAGTGCCTCCACGTCCCGGACGAGGAGGACGGAGCCGTGCACATGGGCCTCGATGTAGTCGTTGAGGGCGTCCTGGTCGTCGGCCTCGGCCAGCGCGATGAGGTCCATCCCGGATGCCACCCCGAAATGGGAGGGCTCGGCCGCGCTGTCCGGATAGCAGAAGGTCGCCCTGGCCAGGCAGGCGGCCGTGAGCCGGACATGGGACGAGCCGAACCGCGGGGCGGCGCCCACCACTTGACGGCGGAAGTTCAACGCTCCGTACACCGGCCGGTCCACCGCGGACGCGCCGTCATAGGCCCCGCCGAAGATCCGGCTCTCCCAGTGCCATCGGTCGCCGCCGGGATGGGCGGTCAGACCGCCGTTGCTGGTGCCGGTGACGAACTGCGAACGGTACGCGCCGTCCTCGGCCAGCGCCTGGAGGATCGGGCGCCCGGCCGCATGCCGGTCGGGGTGGAAGTTCAGCGTCAGCCGCAGGTCACCGCTGACCACGGGGCCCGAGGAGCGGACCGCGACATGGCGCAGGGCGTCCACGGCGGCTGCGTGGAGACCGCTGTCGAGCCCGAAATCCATTGACCCCTCCCCGATGGGTCTCGATAGATTTAGCCAAGAACCTAGACCCCATAGGCTGCAGGGCCCAGAAGGACTCCCATGAGATCACTCGCCGAGCAGGACATCCGTGACTCTTTCATCAACTGCTCGAAGGGAGAGGCCAAGCGCCTGCCTATGCCCCGCGACCTGCGTGAACGTCCCTGGGACGACCTGGACTTCCTGGGCTGGCGCGATCCCGGGGCACCCGACCGAAGCTATCTGGTCACCGGACACGGCGATCGGCTCACCGGTGTGGCCCTCCGGTTCCCGTCCTCGCAGCGCGGGTTCCTGCACCGGAGCATGTGCTCCCTGTGCCTGACCACCCACGCGGGCAGTGGAGTGTCCCTGATGACCGCCCGGAAGGCGGGTACGGCCGGGCGCGAGGGCAACTCGGTGGGGCTCTACATGTGCACCGACCTCGCGTGCTCCCTGTACGTACGCGGCAAGAAGGCCCCCGAGGGCGGAAGCCGCTTCGAGGAGAGCCTGACCACGCAGGAGCAGATCGCCCGGACGGTGGCCAATCTGTCCTCCTTCCTGGACAAGCTGTACGCCTGACGCCCGCCCTGCCCGCCGGGACCGACCCCGGCGGCGGCGCACCCCACCGACGGCTCACCCGGTGCGGTGGACTGCGGATTTCCGCGAGCGGCACTCCCTCGGGCTCCCTGTTGTCCATGGTTACGTTCGTTGCCTGCGAGGAGCGGGAAGGGCCCTAGGGATGCGAGATGTACGTGATGCCTGGGCGACGGCCTCCGCCCGGATCGTGAAGTGGCGCCAGGTGCCCGAGGTCGTTCAGGCGGTACGTTCGACCGCGGCCGCGACCGTCGCCTACGTGGTCGCCGTACAGCTCAGCCCCGAGCCCGCTCCCCTCACGGCCCCCCTGACGGCCCTGCTGGTCGTCCAGGTCACCCTCTACGCGACAATCACCAACAGCGTGCGCCGGGTGAACTCCGTGGTGGCCGGTGTCGTCATCGCCATCGGCTTCAGCGTGCTGGTCGGACTGACCTGGTGGAGCCTGGCCCTGATCATCCTGGCCTCCCTGGCCGTCGGGCATCTCGTACGGGTCAGCGAGTACGTGCCCGAGGTGGCGATCAGCGCGATGCTCGTGCTCGGGGTGACCCAGGTGGGCAGTACCGCCTGGGCGCGCGTCCTGGAAACCGTGATCGGCGCGGTGGTGGGCCTGGCCACCAACCTGTTCTTCGCACCCCCGGTGTGGGTGACCACCGCCGGGGAGTCCATCGAGGGACTGTCGCGCCGGGTACGCCAGATGATGCTGCGCATCGCGGACCAGGCCTCGGGACCTACGCCCGCATCCCAGGCGACCGCGCGGCTGTACGAGGCCCGCAGGCTCGACCACGACATCATCGAGGTGGACGCGGCGCTGCGGCAGGCCGAGGATAGCCTGAAGCTCAACCCCAGGGTCCGGGAGGGACTGCTCCACCGCATCGTGCTGCGCACCGGCCTCGACACCCTGGAGATCGTCACGGTGGTGCTGCGGGTCATCGCCCGGACCCTCGCCGACCTGGCGAAGGAGCGGGAGCCGGAGGCGCTGTTCGAGCCCGAGATCGGGGCGACGCTGGAGCGGTTGCTCTCGGAGATCGGCGACGCCGTGGTCAGCTTCGCCGTGCTGGTCACCACCGACGTCAGCCGCAGCGCCGAGTCCGCGGAGACCCGGCTCGCCGAGGAGCTGGTCACGGCGGGCGCGACCCGCGACAAACTGGCCCAGCTACTCCTCGAGGAGGTCCAGCGGGACACCCGTCAGTGGCAGTTCCACGGCGCCATCCTGACCGAGGTCAACCGCATCCTGGACGAGATGGACACCGAGCACCGCACCCGCCGTCTGCTGGAGGAGCTGGACCGGGGCACCCGGGAGCAGCGCGAGCGGAACCCGCGTCTGACCAGGCTGCGGGACCGTGTGCGCGCACGGCTGCGCGGTGTTCTGCCGGGCCGGAACCGTCCGGGTCCGCCCTGACGTTCTAGGTGAGGACGGACGGCCGGACGGCAAGGGGGACGCATGGACGCGGTGCGGATCGACGGGAACTCACTGGTCCTGCCCGGGGGTGTGCGGGTCCGGTTCATGCGGACGCTGCGGCTGCCGGAGACGGGTACGCATCCGCTGCCGCCGGGCCTCGGCGAGTTCCCGGTCCGCCGGGTCGAGGACCACGCGGAGACGGTGCCCGCCGAATGGCGGGCGCGCGGCGGCGTGATGCTCCCGGTGTATCTGCGCGAGGCCATGTGGCTGAGCTTCGGCGCGTCGGAACCGGCCGCGCTGCAGGTGGGAGCGGGCAAGGTCTGCGCGGTCTCCGGCAGGCCCTGGAACTCCCGCCTGGGCCGTCGTCCGCAGAACTACGTGGTGCTGCCGCGCCAGCCGTGGCTCGACGGGATCAATTCGGGCAAGGGGACGGTCCGCCAGTTCGTCGCGGTCCCGCTCGGCCTCGGTGCCACGGTCGAGGGCCAGGTCACGGGCGAGGAGGTGTGGGGCGGCATCCAGTTGCAGACCTTCCCGCTCAAGGAGAAGCCGCTCGCCAGGTGGCGGGAGGAGGAGCGGCGCAGGCGCGAGCGGGCACGGGCGATGCAGACGCATCTGTCTGCCGGGCTCTACGGCGGAGCTCCCCCCGCTCCGGGTGCCATGCCCCCGGCCCCCGCGATGGCGGCCGCTCCGGGCGGTGCCCCGCGCAGCGCCCCTGCCATGGGGCTGGGCGTAGGCGGCTCGATGCGCCAGGAGGTCTACCAGGACGACTGGCGGGCGGGCAGCTGGGCCGATGAGCCGGCCGGGCGGGTGTTCGTGCATCTGGTGACGCCTCCGGAGTGGCGCCGGATCACGGGTGAGGCGCCCCCGCCGTCTCCGGTGGACCGGGCGGCGTACACGCAGGCCGGACTGCCGTGGTTCGACTACTACGACCAGGACGGCGAGGATCTCGCACCCACGGACGAGCTCGGCGGCGTCAAGCCGGTCGGCGACTGGCTCGGCGACGACCACGAGCCCTGGCAGCAGCCCGCCCCGAACCAGGTGCAGCCGCTCGGTGATCTCCCGGGCAAGCCCGTCCAGGACGGTGACTGGTAGGCAGGCGTCGTCCTTGGCGCAGCGATGATTGCCCGCCTTGCAGACATGGCTCGGTACCCGCCAAGGTGGCAGTCACAGCTGAGCCGACGACTCTCGAGGTGCGGGCATGGTCACGGGTGCGGAACCGTCGCGGGGTTCCCTCGGCGGGGGCTGGAGCAGACGCCGTTTCCTCGGCGCGGCCACGGCCGCCGTCGCGGTCACGACGATCCCCGCCCCCGTGGCACCCCGCGAGCCGCAGGACGCGCCCCGTAAGGAGCCGGAGAGGGCGAGCGCACCGCCGCGCCGGCCCTCCGGTCCCCGCCCGCTGTTCATCGGCACGTACACCTCCGCCGAGGGCGGCGGCCAGGGCATCGGCCTCGCCCTGTACGACCCGGAGACCGGCCGGATCACGGGCGCCGGGACGGTGACCGGGGTCGCCGACCCGTCGTACCTCGCGGTGCACCCGGACGGGCGCACGCTCTACGCCGTCGACGAGCAGCAGGACGGCAAGGTGACGGCGGTGCGCCTGCCGGGACACGAGATCCTCGGCAGCCGCAGCACCGGAGGGGCGGGTCCCTGTCATGTGTCCGTGCACCCGAGCGGCCGCTGGCTGCTCAGCGCCAACTACCTCTCGGGGAGCGTGGCCGTGCATCCCATCGAGGCCTCGGGCGCGCCGGGCGAGCGCACCGATCTCGTCACGCACTCCAGTCCGCCACCCGGGCCGGGTCAGCAGGGCCCACACGCACACCAGGTCATCACGAGCCCCGACGGCGGCCACGTCCTCGCCGTGGACCTGGGCACGGACACCGTCTACACCTATCGACTCGACCCGTCCAAGGGCACGCTCACCGAGGTCGCCCGGGCGCGCACCCGGCCGGGCGCGGGCCCGCGGCACCTCACCTTTCACCCGGACGGCCGCTTCGCCTATCTGGCCAACGAGGTCGACAACACGGCCGTGGTCTGCGCCTACGACCCGGCGAGTGGGCGCCTCAGCCCGGGGCGACCGCAGTCGACGGGCACGGGCACGGGCACGAACTACCCGGCGCAGTTCGCGGTCACGGCGGACGGGGCGTACGCGTATCTCGCCAACCGTGGGCACAACAGCCTGACCCGGTACGCGATCGAGGACGACGGTGCCGCGCTGCGGCCGCTGGACACGGTGCCAGTGGGCGGGGACTTCCCGCGCCATATCGCGCTCTCCCCCGACGGCCGGCTGCTGTTCGCGGCGAACCAACGGTCGAGCACGGTCACGGTGTTCCACGTCGACCGCGCGAGCGGCGAACTGAGCCTCGCGGGCGAGCCGTTCGCCTCACCGATCGCCGTCTGCACGGTACCGCTGTAGCACACGGGGGCAGCTGATCCGGGCGGCCTGCCCGAGCAGCACATGCATCCGTTCGGTCAGCTGGGCCACGTCGTCCGCGGGCTTGTGGAAGGTCAGACGTACGTCACCGTGGCCCTGCACCCGCTCGATGCGCAGCGTCAGCCCGTGGCGGTCCACGGCGAGGGGCTGTACGCGTACGGCGCCGTGCAGGCTGTCGGGGTCGACCAGACGGCTGAGCCGCTCGACGGTGTCCGGGTGGGCGTCGGCCAGATGGGTGAGCAGCCCGGACTCGGCCGCGGCCAGCGGGTCGGGCTCGGCGGACGCGTACTCCTCGGGGTCGACGACGACCACGCCGTTCGCCCGGCGCAGCGCGATGCGCGTCGCCTGGAACACCAGGTGTCCCTCCTCCGCCTTGAACTGCCCCGCCAGCCAGACCCGGGCGCGGATGCGGGACCGTACGGGGACGGGCGCCACATCGGCGAACTCCAGCACCGCGGAGGGCTCTCCGCGCGGTGCGCAGATCGCGGTGGCCGGCAGCACGCTGTCCTCCGGCAGGTGCAGCAGCACCCTGCCGTCCGCCGTGACGGTGTGCGCGCCGACGAACTCCTCCCGGCCGCTCTCCGCTGTCACCGCGCAGGACCATGCGGCTGCCAGCACCGACCGGGCGCGTTCCGCCGCAGCGGGCGCGGCCGTCCAAGCGTGACGGTCACCCATTCCCAACCTCCTTAGGTAAGCCTTGCCTAACTTATCGGAGATCGGGGTGTGCGCCAACCCGGACCGGGCCGGCATCCGGACGCATCCGTCAGCGCGCGACGACCCCCAGCAGTGCGCGGGCGCACAGGTCACGCACCTGCTCCCGGGTCAGGTCGGCACCCCGCAGCCACTCCAGGCAGACCGCCGTCGTGAAGGCCAGCCAGCCACGGACGGCGATCCTGAGCTCGGGCCGCCCCTGCAACTCTCCGCCGAACTCCGGGTCCGTCGCGAGGACCGCCAGGATCTGCTGCTCCTGCGCCGCGAGCGACCGCTGGTAGACCTTCCGCACGGCTTGGTCCCCCGCCGCGTCGGCGCGATGGAAGGCGCGGAAGCCGTGCGCGTGTTCCTCGACGTACGCCAGAAAAGTGTCGAGGCCCGCGGCGAGCTGCTCACGCAGCGGAACCCCCGGCACGGCCGCCGTCATCCGCAGCATCCGTTCGCTCTCCCGCTCCACGACCGCCGCGAAGAAGTCCCGCTTGGTCGGGAAGTAGTGGTACAGCAGCCCCCGCGAGACACCGGCGATCTCGGCGACCTGCTCGATCCACACGTCGTCGTAGGGATTCTCGGAGAACAGCCGCGCCCCGACGGCGAGGAGCTGCTCCCTGCGCTCCTCGGTGGTGAGCCGGCGGCGTGTGCGCTCCCCCTGGTTCGCGGCCATGTCCGCACTGTACTTGACGTCGGTTCAACAGCGGGATCACACTGAATCCGCTATTGAACCCACGTACAACACGGGCGGGACGTGCTCCGCGCTCCGCCGCACCGAGGGAGATGGCGCCATGGCGCAGACGACGGCGACCGCGCCACCCAAGGGGTTCCGCGGCGCGGAGCTGGGCTGGCCGGAGCTCTGGCGCATTCCGCACCCGCCGCGCCGGATCCCGTTCGCCGGCGATGTGCTCGGCGCCGACAGGCGCAAGCCGGTGCAGGACTCGATGCGGTTCGGGCGTCTGCTCGGACCGATCTTCCGGCGGAGGTTCTTCAGCCGGGAGATCGTGTTCGTCGGGGGCGGAGGGCCGGCGGCCGATCTCGCCGACGAATCGCGGTTCGCCAAGCACGTGGGCCTGGGCGTCGCCAATCTGCGGCCGGTCGCAGGGGACGGACTGTTCACGGCGTACAACCACGAGCCCAACTGGCAGCTGGCGCACGACGTCCTGGCGCCCGGCTTCAGCCGCGAGGCGATGGCGGGCTACCACCCGATGATGCTGGATGTCGCCGGACGGCTGATCGACCGCTGGGACACCGAACAGGCCGCAGGCAACACCGTGGACGTGCCCGGCGACATGACCAAGCTGACGCTGGAGACGATCGCGCGCACCGGTTTCGGGCACGACTTCGGCTCCTTTGAGCGGCCGCGGCCGCACCCCTTCGTCACCGCGATGATCGGCACGCTGACGTTCGCGCAGCGCCGCAACCTCGTTCCTGTTCCGCTGACACCCCTGCTGCTGCGCGGCGCCGCCCGGCGCAACGAGGAGGACATGGCCTACCTCAACCGCACGGTGGACGCCGTCGTCCGCGCGCGGCGCGCCGCCGACGGCGAGGGGGACCTGCTGGACCGGATGCTGGACACCGCGCATCCGGTGACCGGGGAGCGGCTCGCGCCCGAGAACATCCGCCGCCAGGTCATCACGTTCCTGGTCGCCGGCCATGAGACGACCTCGGGCGCACTCTCCTTCGCCCTGCACTACCTCTCCCGCCACCCGGACGTCGCCGCCCGCGCCCGCGAGGAGGTGCACCAGGTCTGGGGCGATGCCGCACGCCCTGGCTACGAACAGGTCGCCAGGCTGCGGTACGTCCGCCGGGTCCTCGACGAGTCACTGCGGCTGTGGCCCACCGCACCGGCCTTCGCGCGGGAGGCACGGCACGACACCGTCCTGGACGGCACGCATCCGATGCGCGAGGGCGCGTGGGCACTGGTGCTGACGTCGATGCTGCACCGGGATCCGGAGGTGTGGGGGCCCGACGCGGAGCGCTTCGACCCCGAGCGGTTCGACGCGAAGGCGGTACGGGCACGTCCCGCGCACACCTTCAAGCCATTCGGAACCGGGGCGCGGGCCTGCATCGGGCGGCAGTTCGCGCTGCACGAGGCGACCTTGGTGCTGGGTCTGCTGCTGCGCCGTTACGACCTGCGTCCCGACCCCGGCTACCGGCTGCGGGTGGCGGAGCGGCTGACGCTGATGCCCGAGGGGCTTCGGCTGCGCCTCGAGCGCCGCCCCGCATCGCCGCCGTGCCGTCCGGGGGCCGTCGCCGAGGCGCGGTCAGAGGTGCGCTGCCCAGTGACCGGGGCGCGTGACTGATGCCGGCAGCCGGGTGCCCGAACTGCCCCGGGCCGCAGTGATCTGGGGCTGCGTCAGGAAGAGAGCGCCCGTCAGATCGGCGTCGGTGAGATCCGCGTCGCGCAAGTCAGCGCCGATGAGGTCGGCGCCGCGCAGATCGGCACCCGTGAGGTCGGCGGCGATGAGGCAGGCGCCCCGCAGTCCCGCGCCGCGCAGATCCGCACCCCGTAGACGGGCTCCGGCGAGGTCGGCGCCCCGCCGGTCCTTGGTGCTGCGCCCCGTTCCCGAGCGCACCAGCTCACTGGCGCGCAGCAGCAGCGCGCCTACCTGCTGCCGGTGCGCGTCCACATCCAACTCCCCCAGTTCCGCCGGGCTCCGCAGAGTGAGCCGTTCGGTGCTCGCCAGCATGCGACGCAGGTCGCCGTGGATCGGCCGAGCGGCAGGAGGGGTGAGGGCCTCCGTCAAGTACCGGAGCATTTCATGCAGTTGGCGCACCACGGGGAACACGTCGAACATCCGCCGGGCGTGTTCCGGCCCGACCGACCGCCAGTCCTGACCGCCGAAGGTGAGCTGGGAGACCTTCTGTCCGGCGCCGAAGCAGTCGTACACCGTGCAGCCCGAGAAGCCGCGCTGCCGCAACTCCGAGTGAATCCCGCAGCGGAAGTCGTCCCGCAGATTCCGGCAGGGCGTGCCGGCGTCCTTGTCGATCGCGAAGTCCGCCGAGCGGCCGAAGGGCAGTGCGACACAGCACAGGCCGAAGCAGCGACTGCAGTCGGCCCGCAGCTCGGACGGCTCGGTGGGGGATGCGTGCATGCCGTCCATGCTAATGACGTCGGCGGTTGCCGCGGAAACCCTTTTCCGCGGCAACGGCCGGGCTACCCAGCGGGCACGGGCACCGGGCCGAGCCGCCTGCGCCGACTCACATCCATGCGTCGGGTCCCGGGTCGTTGCCCGTCGCCACTGTGGCGAGCCGGTCCACGTAGTGCACCCAGCCCTCCTCGTGCGCGGCACGCGCCTCCGGCGAGGGCAGGTTGCGGTGGACCAGACGCAGCAGGGTGCCCGCAGCGACCGGTTCAAGGGTGATCTCCACGGTGGTGGAGCCCGGCGGCACGGGCATTCCGCCCTCCGCCCAGCCCCAGGTGAAGACCAGCCGCGTGGGCGGGTCGACCTCGACGAAGTGGCCCTGCGCGACGTTCTCACCGGTGACGGTCGTCCGGTAGGCGCCACCGGGCCGGAAGTCGAACTCCCCGTCGCCGCCCATCCAGCACAGCCACTTGTCCCGGTCGGTGAAGAAGGAGAACACCGTCTCGGGCCGGGCAGCGATGAGCCGTTCCACTGTGACCTCGTCAGCGTTCAAGCGTTCGCCCCTTCGGTGTTCCCGGGCCCCTCACGCTCCGCCCGCTCGGCCGCCTCCGCCAGCGTGTCCAGTCTGGCCGCCCACATGGACTGCAGATAGTCGGCCAGCGGGCCCATGGCTGCACGGTCGGCGCGGTAGAAGCGCTTCTTGCCCTCCTGACGCAGCGTAACCAGGCCGGAGTCGCGAAGCACCTTGAGGTGCTGCGAGACCGCCCCGAAGGTGACGTCGAACCGCTCGGCGATCTCGCCCGCGGACAGCTCGGCGTCCCAAACCAGGCGAAGGATCTCGCGCCGTCTGGGTTCAGCGACCGCCCGTACCGCATCCACGGACATCATTTTAGCCACCACTACAGCTTGCAATCGAGCGCCATGTCATTTTAGTGTCAGCTAAAGCAAATGCATCGACTGGAGTAAGGAGCACGTGCCATGGCCGACATCGCCATGCAGTTGCACATCGAGGCCGACCCGGAGACCGTGTACACGGCGATCTCCACGACCGAGGGGATCCGCGGCTGGTTCACCACGACCGCCACCGCCGACGAGGCCGTGGGCGGTGTGCACGAACTGCGCTTCCCGGGCGTGCCGGAGCCGTGGCGGCTGCGGGTGACGCAGGCGGAACCCGCCAAGCAGCTCGTCCTGACCGGTGAGAACGGCCCCTGGACCGGTACCGTCCAGACCTACGAGGTCCTGCCGCGCACCGAGGGCGGTGTCACCCTGCGCTTCACGCACAGCGGATTCCCCGCGGTCGACGACGCCTACCGGGACTTCACATACGGCTGGGCGACGAAGTTCGTCCAGCTCAAGGCCTACGCCGAGACGGGCGAGCCTGCGCCCTTCTTCGCCGGCTGACCCGACTGCGCGTCACCTGCCCCGCACCGCACCGACCCCCGCCGGAACCACCGGCACACCCGAGGAGGAACACCATGTCCCAGCACAGCACGCTGTATCCCGCCATCAAGGAATGCGCCGACGCCGTCGCGGCCATGGCCGCCGGCATCGGCACCGAGCAGCTCGGCGACCCCACCCCGTGCGAGAAGTTCACCGTCGCCGAACTCCTCGACCACCTCGGCGGGACACTCACGTCGTCCGCGCGGGCCGCCCGCAAGGAGCCGCTGGTCCCGGACGAGGACGTCTCCACGGCGATGCCGGCGCTCGTCGCCGAGTCGGCCGTACTCGCGGCGGCGGCATGGGCCGACCCCGCAGCGTACGAGGGAGTCTGCGAGTTCGGTCCGGGAGAGATGCCCGCAGGCTTCGCGGCCGCCATCACCCTGCAGGAACTCGCCCTGCACGGCTGGGACCTGGCCCGCGCCACCGGCCGGCCGTTCACGCTCGGCGAGGACACCGCACGGGTCACCCTCGGTGTCGTCGAGCAGATCGCCGAACAGGCCCGCTCCACCGGCGGCTACGCACCGCCCGTGCCGGAGTCCCCCGGCGCCCGCGCCTTCCAGCGTGCGCTCGCCGCCAGCGGGAGGAACCCTGAGTGGCACAACTGATCACGGAGAGGACCCCCGACGACAAGGCAGAGGAACCGGTATGACGATCGACGAGACGGCGGAACGCGTGATCCGGCTGCCACCCGGGGAAGTGGCCGCGTACGCCATGGACTGGCGCAACGATCCCGAGTGGACCCAGGGCATCCGCACGGCGGAGCTCACGCGCGAGGCGGACGCAGGCGGCTTCGGCGTCGGCGCCGAGGTCACCCGCACCGCGTACTTCCTCGGCAAGCGCATCGACTACGTGCTCCGCGTCGCGGCGTACGACCCACCGGAACTGCTCGACATGGTGTCCGTGGCGGGCCCGATACCCATGCACGTCACGTACACCTTCGCCGCCCACCCACAGGGCACACTGGCTCGTATCCGGGTCCGGGGCAACGCCGGTCGCCACTACCGTCTGGCCGCGCCCATCATGGCAAGGCAGGTCCGCTCCTCCATCGGCAAGGACCTGCGGGACCTCGAGCGCAGACTGCCGGCGCCGCCGGGAGACATGCACTCCTGAGCCCGGCCGGCGCCCCCCTGAGGGAAAGCTCACCGTGGGGTCTCCTGCCCGTGGTGGTCCACTCATCCGTACGACAACAAACTCCGCTACCACGGAGGTACACGTCGTACGACCCTGGAGAGACGTCATGTGCACGCACCTGCCTCCGTGCCCATCGGCCGACCGGCCCGACCACGACACCGCCGTGGTCGTCTCCGCCCACCCCGAGCAGGGCTGGAACCTGCTGTGCAACGGCACCATCGTCTTCGACGACACCGGTGAACTGCTGCCGGACGGCCGGACCGTGGCCCCGTTGCGCACGACGGCGAGGACGGGAGCCTGACCCAGGGTCAGGACCCCGTCGCGGTGAGGCCGAGCCGCCCCAGCCGCTCGGGGTCCGACAGGATGTAGATACCGGTGATCCTGCCGTTCACTACGGTGACGCTCATGACCGACACCGGCCGGCCCTCGGGCGCCGTGACGACGCCGACGGCGCCGTTGACCAGGGCGAGCCGCGCGTACCGGGAGTACCGCCGGAACATGAGCGCCCCCTTGGCGACGGTGGCCGCGCCGCGCACCACCTTGGAGGCGGCCGCACCGCGCACCAGCGGCCCGGCGTCCGCCCGCAGCACCACCTCGGGGTCGAGGACGGCGACCAGGGCGTCGAAGTCGCCGGCGCGTGAGGCCGCGAGGAACGCCTCCACCGCCTCGCGCTGCCGACCGAGGTCAGGATCGGACACGGGCTCCGCGCCCTGCACCCGTCGGCGGGCGCGGCTGGCGAGCTGCCGGGTCGCGGCCGATGTGCGCCCCACGATCGGGGCGATGTCGTCGAATGGCACGGCGAACATGTCGTGCAGCACGAAGGCGAGGCGCTCGGCGGGCTCCAGCGTCTCCAGCACCACGAGGAGGGCCAGCCCGACCGAGTCGGCGAGCAGCATCTCCCCTTCGGGGTCCACGCGCTCCAGTGGGGTGACGACGGGGTCGGGGACGAAAGCGTCCGCCATGGGTTCCTCACGGCGCGCGGTGCGGGAGCGCAGCATGTCGAGGCAGATGCGGCCCACGACCGTCGTGAGCCAGCCGGCGAGGTTGGTCACCTGACTCACATCGGAGCGGCTCAGCCTCAGCCACGTCTCCTGTACGGCGTCGTCGGCCTCGTTCAGCGAGCCGAGCATCCGGTAGGCCACGGCTCTGAGATGCCCGCGGTGCGTCTCGAAGCGCTCGGCCAGCAGTTCCTTGTCGTCCATCGATCCCCGTTTCGAAATGCCGTCGGCATGGGCGCAGAAGACGATCGAAGCACGGCTCCGGCACTCCCGCGGAACCTGACCGGCTGGCGGCCGAAAAGCTCGAACGCAACGGCCGGTTCGCCGCCGAACCGCTCGCCCGTGGCCTCGGCATGGGAGGTCAGGAACGACCGTGCGTATGTCTCCGGGTCCTCCTGTGTCAACGCCTCCAGGTACGTGCGGTGTTCCAGCAGTGAGCGCACCGCTCGCTCCAGGCCCGGCGCCGCCCGCACGGCGTGGGCCGGCGTCGCGGAACTGGCGACGGCGACCCAGCGGACGCCGTTCCAGGGCTCGAGGCCCCGCTCCGCGAGCTCCGGAAAATCCACCGGTTGCCGGCGTCCGCCGCCGCGTCGAGCGTGGCCCGTCCGACGGCCACATGGTCCGGCGTGTTCCAGGCCGTCCCGAACCAGGTGTCACGGTGGTTCAAGGTGAGGACCAACTCGGGGCGGTGCCACCGGATCGCGGCCGCGATGTCCCGGCGCAGCGCGACGCCGTACTCGACGACCCCGTCACGGTGGTCGAGGAACTCCACGGTCGACACCCCGACCGCCGCGGCGCTCGCCCGCTGCTCCCGCTCGCGCAGCGGTCCGCCCACGGCGGGCTCGAGCGAGTCGATGCCCGCCTCGCCGCGGGTCGCGAGGAGGTACGCGATCTCCCGGCCGCCGTCGGTCCATCCGGCGATGGCCGCCGCGCAGCCGTACTCGAGGTCGTCCGGATGGGCGACGACGGCGAGGGCTCGCCGCCAGTCGTCGGGCATGGGTGCGAGTCGGTCCTTCCGCGGCTCCGTCATGGCCGCAGACCAGTGCCGCCGCCCGGCGGCCGAAGGGGAGGGACGGCGCTGCCGGGGATCAGTGCGGTGACCAGGGCACCGCCCCGGATCATCCGGCCCGGTCCTCCGAGACCTCGTCCCGCGCCAGCGCCAGCAGACGGTCCAGGACGCGGGGGCCACTCACGCGGACGCCGTCGTGTTCGAACTCGTTTGTGACCCAGGTGCGCAGACCACGGACCGTACGGGCCGTCTGCAAGGAGTGCGCGGCGTCGACGTACATGTCGTCGTGGTAGATCGCCGCGGCCACCGGCACCTCGTTGGCGGCGAGGCGGGCGGCGTCGTACAGGGGCGTCCAGTCGGTGCGCTCGGCCAGCAGGTCGGCGGTGTCGCGCAGCGGGCGCAGCGCCGGGTCGGTCTCGAACGTCCACGGGTGCACGGACTCGCCCGTGAACAGGACCAGGCCGTCGCCCGCGAGCGCCTTCGCGGCGTCGAACTGCGGGAAATGACCGCGCATCCGCTCCGCGGACCAGCCGGTGGGGCGCTCGTCCTGGCCGTAGGTCGCCTCGTGGACCAGTGCGTACAGCGGGTGCCCCGCGTACGAGAGCAGGCCCTGCACCTGCTCCTGGAAGGCGTCCGAGAGTTCGAAGCCCCGAGCGGTCCTGACGAAGGCGCCCTCCAGGAGAAAGTGCAGACGGTGGGTTCCCTCGCCGCCGCCGAGGAGGATGCCGAGGGACTGGAAGGCCTCCACGGTGAGCTTGTAGCCGCCGTTGAGGACGGGCTCGTGCTGGAGCAGGTACTCGGCGATGCGGCGGGCGCGCTCCACGTCCTGTGGGTAGCGGGCATAGTGCGCTGCGACCTTGCTTTCGATACGCGGGTACGCGGCCCGATAGACGTCGTCGGCGTGCGCGTCGAGGGAGGGAAGGCCGCCGGTGATCAGGGCCGCGCGCAGTCCCTCCGGGGCGGTCGAGAGGTAGTTCACGGCGCAGAAGCCGCCGAAGCTCTGGCCGAGGACCGTCCACGGGTCGCCACCGGTGACCTGCGGGCGGATCGCCTCGCAGTCGCGGACGATGGAGTCCGCACGGAAGTGAGCAAGGTAGTCGGCCTGCGCCCGGGGGCCGCCGCGCAGCGGGAGCGTCTGCCGGTTGGCGGGCGTGGAAGCGCCGGTGCCGCGCTGGTCGAGCAGAAGGACGCGGTACTCCTCGAGAGCCCGGCCCAGCCATGCCTGCTGCCCGATGAAACGATTCGCCCCGAAGCCGGGGCCGCCTTCGAGGTAGACGAGCCAGGGCATGCCGGCGTCCGCCTTGTCCGCGGCGACGACCTCCCGCGCGTACAGCTCGATCGTCTCGCCTCCGGGATCGTCGTGATCGAGGGGCACGGTGAAACGGCGATCGGTCAGGACGACGCCGGGCTGGCGGTAACTGAGGCTCAACAGTGCTCCCGGGGGACGGACGGATTTCCAGGCCGCGTCCCAGTTCAGCACATGATCCTGTGGTGCCGTGGGCCGGGGATCAAGAAACCTCTACTGACCGGCTGCTCAGCCGGTTTTGCCCCCTCGAGCATGCGGGAGCCCCGCCCTGGCCGCCTGCACGCCCCGCAGGGCGCCGAGGGCGCGCGGTCCCTCGCCGCCCGCGGCGCCCCGGCCGAGGCACAGCGGTCCGGGAGCACCCTGGACGCGGACACGGTACTCATGAAGGTCTGCGGATTCCGACGCGCGACCGCCGCTCATCGGGGTCCGCGGGAACGGGAACTCGCCGCCGATCCGCTCGCCGCGTACGGTCGTTTCGATGGGCGGAAAAGATCGATGCCGAGCGGATCGGCGGACGACAGGCCGGCCGGAGCGCCCGCGCTTCGCCGACTCGAAACGACGCACAAGCCGGGTTCGTCCCCCACGGACCCCGGCCGGAAGGCGGGGCACCATGGCATGCCGCTTCCGGAGTACTCGGCGGTCCGGGGTGTCAGAGTGTGTCACGCGATGGTGTTGACGATCACGGTCGGGTCAGGAGGCCGGGATGTACGGCTCGCGTGAGTGGCTGTACGAGCGGATCCGTCGCGGCCGGCGGGCAGACAGGCGCTCGTGATGGCAGGTGACAAAGAGGCGAGGGAACCGAAGCACCCGAGCCTTCCCGCGCTGCGGATGCGTCTGCGTGACGAGCTGGGCCGGATCGACGAGCAGTTGCGCGCCCTGCTCGCCGCCGTGGACCGGCTGGAGGGCCTGCTGAACGCGGTGGTGTCCATCAGCCGTGAGGTGGATCTGCCCGCGGTGCTGCACCGTATCGTGCGCACCGCCATGGACCTGGTGGGCGCCCGCTACGGGGCGCTGGGAGTGCTCGACGAGTCCGGCGAGCACTTGGAGCAGTTCATCGCCGTCGGTCTGTCCGAGCGCGAACGCGCGGACCTGGACAAGGTCGGGCTGCCTCTCGGGCGAGGTGTCCTCGGACATCTGATCCGCCACCCCGAACCCTTGCGGGTCGACGACATCTCGGCCCACCCGGCCTCGGCCGGATTCCCCCCGGGACACCCGCAACTGCGCACCCTGCTCGGGGTCGCCATCCGCACCCGCGGTCATATCTACGGCGATCTCCTCCTTTCCGAGCGGCACGACGGGCGGTCCTTCGACGTCCACGACGAGCACGTCCTGGTGGCCCTGGCCAGCGCCGCCGGCATCGCGATCGACAACGTCCGTCTGTTCGAACGGATACGCACCGCGTCCGAACAGTTCCAGCGCCTTCTGCTGCCGACCCTGCCCGATCTGCGGCCTTTCACCGCCGCCGCCATCTACCGGCCCGCCGCGGAGCCCAGCCGTCTCGGCGGCGACTGGTACGACGCCGTCCTGCTGCCGGACAACGTGGTGGCGATCGTCATCGGCGACGTGGTCGGCCACGATCTGCACGCCGCCGCGGCCATGGCCTGCACCCGCAACATGCTGCGCGCCCTGCTGTTCGACCGCGGCAATCCGCCCGGTTCGGTCCTCGCCCAGCTCGACCGCACCATGCAGGCGATCACCGACAATCCGGTCACCACCACGAGTCTGGCCCGCATCGAACCCGAGGGCCCGGCCTGGCGGCTGCACTGGAGCACGGCGGGCCACGTCCCACCGCTGCTGATGAGCCCGGACCGGCGAGTGGAATACCTGTTCGCGGAGCCCGGACTGCCACTCGGGGTCGACCTCGAGCAGTCCCGCCCCAACCACACCCGCCTGCTCCCCCCGGACACCACGGTCGTCTTCTTCACCGACGGGCTCATCGAACACCCCGGCCACCCCATCGACGAGAGCCTGGACGAGCTCGCCGCGCTCGCCGCCGACCACGCCGCCCTGCCCCTGGAGGACTTCGTCACAGCCCTCGCGGACAACCACCCCAGCGACGGCCACGACGACATGGCCATCCTCGCCCTGCGTACGCCGCGCGCCTGAGGCAGGCTCTCAGCGGGACCAGGGGGCCGGAAAGCCCGGGGGACGAGCCGACCGCCCACCCGGATCGCGGCGGTTCTCCGCGGACCCGCCGAGCCGCGGACGGCGCTGGCGTGGTGGATCCGGCCGGACCGAAGGACCATGGACTACGGGGCGATGCCGATGGAGAGACCTCCCGATGCTGTCGCACGGCGTGAACGGCTGCGGCGGGCCGGTGTGGCCACGCTGGAGATCTGCGCCGTCGCCGCGCTGTATTACGCCTCCGGCAAGCTGGGGCTTCTCCAGCAGCTCGTGCGCGGCCAGGTCACACCGCTGTGGCCGCCGACCGGGATCGCCCTGGCCGGCCTGCTCATCCTGGGCCTGCGGGTCTGGCCGGGCATCGCACTCGGCGCGTTCCTGATCAACATCTCGCTCGGGCCGTCGCTCCCCGCCGTCCTCGCGATCGTGTCGGGGAACACGCTGGCGCCCATCTGCTCGTACCTTCTCCTTCGCCGTGCGGGGTTCCATACGGCGATGGACCGTCTGCGGGATGCGCTCGCCCT
Source organism: Streptomyces sp. NPDC001156 (assembly GCF_053598275.1). Classification (NCBI taxonomy): domain Bacteria; kingdom Bacillati; phylum Actinomycetota; class Actinomycetes; order Kitasatosporales; family Streptomycetaceae; genus Streptomyces; species Streptomyces sp. NPDC001156. The sequence goes on from NZ_JBSFJX010000095.1 coordinate 17,747, forward strand.
GGTCTTCCTCGGTGCCTTCGTCGGGATGCTCATCAGTCCGACGGTGGGCGCCGGCGCCCTGCTCCTCGCCGGGGTCCTGTCTTCCGGTGAGTTCTGGCCCACGTGGTCGGTCTGGTGGACCGGTGACGCGATGGGCGTGCTGGTCGTCGCCCCGGTGCTGCTCGTGCTCCGCTCGGCACACCTGCCGAAGAACGTGCCGGCCTCCCGCTGGCTGGAAGGGTCCCTGCTCGCGGCGGCGACCGTCGGCACCGGGATCCTCCAGGCCACCCACACTCCGCTGCTGTTCCTCGGCTTCCCGGTGCTGATCTGGGCGGCCTTCCGTTTCCAGCGGGCCGGAGCCGCACCCTGTGCCCTTGCCGTGTCGGCCTTCGCGATCGTGGCCGCTGCCCGGGCCACAGGACCGTTCGCAGACCATGACCTGCTCACCAACATGATCACTCTGCAGGCGTTCAACGGCTCTGCCGCGCTGACCGCGCTGCTGATCGCGGCGGCCGTGACGGAACGCAACCAGACGCAGAGGGAGATCGAGCAGGCCTGCAGACAGCTCGCCGACATGGTCGAGAGGATCGACCCCGGGGGCGACCATCGCCCGGAGCCGCCGGAGCACGGAGGCGACGACGAGGAGGGCGGCTGAGGAACCTCGGAGGCGCACGCGCGCCGGGCCTCACGTCAAGCGGTCACGGTCACCCGACGAGCTCCTGGGTGCCGAGCACCGTGAGAAGGGCGAGGCGTTCGGCGTCCTCGGTGCCGGGATCGGCCGTGTAGATCATGATGTGCAGGTCGGAGCCCGCCACGGTGAGCACGTCGCAGTCCAGTGTCAGGGTGCCCACCTGGGGATGATCGATGGTCTTTCGCGCGGCCTCGTGGCGGCCGACGGTGCCGGAGTCCCACAGCTCGGCGAACCGGTCGCTGCCGGCCCGAAGTTCGGCAACCAGCCGCCGCAGCCGCCGGTCGGCCGGATAGCGGTGGGCGGCCGACCGGAGGTCGGCGACCAGTGCGGCCTCGAACGCGCGCCGGGACTCGAGGGTGTGCCGGACACGGGTGTTGCCCTGGCCCACCAGGTGACGCCACACGGCGTTGCGCTCGTTGCCGCGCCACCGGGACGGATCGCCCATCAGGGCCGCGTACGGCGGGTTGGCCATGAGCAGCGTCCAGGAGGCGTCGGAGACCGCGACGGGCGTCCCGGTCAGTCTGTCCAGCAACCGCTGCACGCTCGGCGTGATGTGCGTGGGTACCGTGTCCGGGCCCGGCGGTGCCAGACCGGCCAGCCGGAACAGGTGTGCGCGCTCGGTTCCCGACAGCCGCAGGGCCCTGGCCAGCGCCTCGACGACCTGCGCCGACGGATGGGAGGCGCGACCCTGTTCGAGGCGGGTGACGTAGTCGACGGAGATCCCGGCCAGTTGGGCCAGCTCCTCACGGCGTAGTCCGGGCGCGCGGCGGCGCTCTCCCGCGGGCAGCCCGGCCGCCTCCGGCGGGACCCGGTCGCGCCAGCGGCGCACCGCCCTGCCGAACTCCGCCGTCGTCATGCCCACCAGTGTGCACCGCCGGCCGCGAAGCATCCTGGTACCGGCAGTCCCAGGAAGACAGGGTCCCTGGCTGACCGCACTCCGCGATCCGACTCTTGAGACATGACGACAACACTGATCACCGGAGCGAACAAGGGTCTCGGATTCGAGACCGCCCGCCGACTGCTCGAGGCGGGCCACTCGGTCTACATCGGCAGCCGGGACGCCGAACGCGGGCGCCTGGCCGCCGAACGACTCGGCGCGCGCCTGGTCGTCCTCGACATCACCGACGACGCGTCCGTCGCGGCCGCGGCGAAGTCGATCGAGGCCGAAGGCGGACTGGACGTGCTGGTCAACAACGCCGGTATCGAAGCGCGGACACCGGACGGTGGCGTGCCAGGAGCCGCGGACCTGACCGCCGAGGCGATGCGGACGCTGTTCGACACGAACGTCTTCGGCCTGGTGCGCGTCACCCACGCGTTCCTGCCGCTGCTCCAGCGCTCCGCCGCCCCGGTCGTGGTCAACGTGAGCAGCGGACTGGCCTCGCTGACCCGGGTCAGCGCCGAGGGCACGCCGACGTACGCCTATCCGGGTGTCGCCTATCCGGCGTCGAAGGCCGCGGTCAACATGATCACGGTGCAGTACGCGAAGGCGTTCCCAGCCATGCGGATCAACGCGGTGGAGCCCGGTTATACCGCCACGGACCTGAACCACCACACCGGCATCCAGACCGTCGAGCAGGGCGCGGAGATCATCGTCCGTATGGCACAGGTGGGTCCGGACGGCCCCACGGGGGGCTATTTCGACGTCGAGGGCCCACTCCCCTGGTAATGATCGTGGTGGACGGCGAGGCCCGGCTCACCCTGTCGTGAGCCGGGGACTCCCCGACGGCCGCCTCCGCGGATTACGCTGCACTGATCCGATGACCGATCACTAGGAGCCATGATGCGTGTCGCTCTGTTCCTGACCTGTGTCAACGACACGCTCTATCCGGACACCGGTCGTGCCGTGGTGAAACTGCTGAACAGGCTGGGCGTCGACGTCGATTTCCCGATGGCCCAGACGTGCTGCGGACAGGCCCACTACAACACGGGCTACCGGCATGAGGCCGAGCCGCTCGCGGTGAAGTTCTCCGATGTATTCCGGGACTATGAAGCCATCGTGACCCCGTCCGGGTCGTGCGGGGCGATGGTGCGGGAGCTGTATCCCCGGATGGGCGAGCGGGCGCGGGCAGAAGGGCGCGGGAACAGGCTGGCGACCACGCTGGCGCCGGTGGTCCCGAAGACATTCGAGCTGACGGAGTTCCTGGTGGACGTGCTGGGCGTGACGGACGTCGGCGCGTTCTACCCGCACCGGGTGACGTACCACCCGACCTGCCACGGACTGCGGAGCCTGGGGCTGGGCGAGCGGCCGCGGCGGCTGCTCCAGGCCGTCAAGGGACTGGAGTTGGTCGAGTTGCCGGGGGCCGAGGAGTGCTGCGGGTTCGGCGGCACCTTCGCGGTGAAGAACTCCGATGTCTCCGCGGCGATGGGCGTCGACAAGGTGCGCAACGCCGAGTCGACCGGTGCCGAGGTGCTGTGCGCCGCCGACAACTCCTGTCTGATGCACATCGGCGGGACGATGGCGCGGCTCGGCACGGAGATGCGGCCGGTGCACATCGCGGAGATCCTGGCCAGCACGGAAGAGCAGTCACTGGTATGAGTGCCGTCGTCTTGCTGAAGGGACGCATCGCATGAGCGGGACGTATCTGGGGATGCCGGCCTTCCCGGAGGCCGCGCACGAGGCGGTCGGCAACAAGACCCTGCGCGGGAATCTGCGGCACGCCACGCACACCATCCGGGCCAAGCGGGCCAAGGCGGTCGCGGAGGTGTCCGACTGGGCTGCGCTGCGGGAGGCGGGCCGGCAGATCAAGGACCACACCCTGCGGCATCTGGACCGCTATCTGGTGCAGTTGGAGGAGACGGTCACCGCCGCGGGCGGCATCGTCCACTGGGCCGCCGATGCGGACGAGGCCAACCGGATCGTCACCGAACTGGTCAAGCAGACTGGGCAGTCGGAGGTCGTCAAGGTCAAGTCGATGGCCACCCAGGAGATCGGGCTCAACGAGGCGCTGGAGGCCGAGGGCATCCGCGCCTACGAGACCGATCTCGCCGAACTCATCGTGCAGTTGGGCAAGGACCGGCCCTCGCACATCCTCGTCCCCGCCATCCACCGCAACCGCGGTGAGATCCGCGACATCTTCCGCAGCCAGATGGGCGAGTGGGGCCGCCCGGCCCCCGAAGGACTGACCGACACCCCGGCCGAACTCGCCGAGGCGGCCCGCCTCCACCTGCGAGAGAAGTTCCTGCGCGCCAAGGTCGGCATCTCCGGCGCGAACTTCATGGTCGCCGAGACCGGCACGCTGGTGGTGGTCGAGTCCGAGGGCAACGGCCGGATGTGCCTCACCCTCCCGGAGACGCTGATCTCGGTGGTCGGCATCGAGAAGCTCGTGCCGGCCTGGCGGGACCTGGAGGTGTTCCTGCAGACCCTGCCCCGCTCCTCCACGGCCGAGCGCATGAACCCCTACACCAGCACGTGGACCGGCACCACAGACGGCGACGGCCCGCACACCTTCCACCTCGTCCTGCTCGACAACGGCCGCACCGACACCCTCGCCGACGAGGTCGGCCGCCAGGCACTGCGCTGCATCCGCTGCTCGGCCTGCCTGAACGTCTGCCCGGTCTACGAGCGGGCCGGCGGCCACGCCTACGGCTCGGTCTACCCCGGCCCGATCGGCGCCATCCTCATCCCCCAACTCCGCGGCATGCAAAGCGAGATCGACGCCTCACTACCCTACGCGTCCTCGCTGTGCGGGGCCTGCTACGAGGTATGCCCGGTCGCCATCGACATCCCCGAAGTGCTGGTCCATCTACGGGAGCGCGTCGTGGAAGGCGGCAGCGTGACGCAGGCCGGCAACAAGGTGGTCCTGAAGCCGGCCAAGGGGCATGCCGCCGAGCGGGCGGCGATGCGGGCAGCCCGCTGGGCCTTCTCCCACCCCGGCGCCCTGCGCACCGGCCAGCGCCTCGCGTCGCGCTCGCGCCGCTTCCATCCGCAGACGCTGCCGGGCCCGGGCAGGGCGTGGACCGCGAGCCGGGACCTGCCGGCGGTGCCGGCGGAACCGTTCCGGGACTGGTGGCAGCGCACGCACGGCGGGAGGGACACGAAGTGAGCAGCAGGGATCTGATCCTGGGCCGGGTGCGGCGCGCGCTGGCGGACGCACCACAGGACGACACGCCGTACGAGCAGGCGGTTTCCCGCAGTTATCTGTCGCGGCACGGCGAGCGTTCCGTCGCGCGGACAGTGGAGCTGCTCGCCGAGAACCTCGCGGACTACCGGGCGCTCGTGCACCGGGCCGACGCTCCCGGGCTGCCGTCGGTCCTGGAAGGACTGCTCTCCGCACACGGCGCCCGGACCGTGCTGGTCCCGCCGGGGCTGCCGTCGAACTGGCTGAGCCTGTGCGACGTCGAGCAGGTCCCCGACCGCGCGGACGACACGCCGCACGACCTGGACCGCGTCGACAGCGTGGTGACCGGCTGCGCGGTGGCCGTCGCCGAGACCGGCACCATCGTGCTGGACGGCGGCCCGGATCAGGGCCGCCGCCGGATCACGCTCGTCCCCGACCATCACATCTGTATCGTCCGCGTGCCCGGGCAGGTCGTGTCGTCCGTGCCCGAGGCCCTGCGGCGGCTCGACCCGACACGCCCACTGACCTGGATCTCCGGGCCGTCCGCGACGAGCGACATCGAACTGGACCGCGTCGAGGGGGTGCACGGTCCACGCACCCTTGAGGTGGTGCTGGTGAGCGAGGAGTGACCGGCGCCCTTAGCGTGAGGGAATGATCCGGTTCGAGGAGGTCGCCAAGCGCTATCCGGACGGTACGATGGCCGTGGAGAAGCTGTCCTTCGAGGTCGCGGAGGGCGAGCTCGTCACGCTGGTGGGACCGTCCGGCTGTGGCAAGACGACCACGATCATGATGGTCAACCGGCTCGTCGAGCCCACGTCCGGCCGGATCCTCCTGGGCGGCGAGGACATCGCGGCCGTCGACCCGGTGCGCCTGCGCCGCCGGATCGGCTATGTGATCCAGCAGGTGGGCCTGTTCCCGCACCGGACCGTGCTGGACAACGCCGCCACCGTGCCGTCCCTGATCGGCTGGAAGAAGGCGCGGGCCCGGGCGCGCGCCGAGGAACTGCTGGACCTCGTGGGCCTGGACCCGAAGACGTACGGGCCGCGCTACCCCGACCAGTTGTCGGGCGGCCAGCGTCAACGGGTGGGCGTGGCACGGGCGCTGGCCGCCGATCCGCCGGTCCTGCTGATGGACGAGCCGTTCGGTGCGGTCGACCCGGTGGTGCGGGAGCAACTGCAGGACGAGTTCCTGCGGATGCAGGCGGCCGTGCGCAAGACGGTGCTGCTGGTGACGCACGACATCGAGGAGGCAGTGCGGCTCGGCGACCGGATCGCGGTGTACGGGCAGGGGCGGATCGAGCAGTTCGACACGCCGGGGGCGGTACTGGGCAGGCACGCGACACCCTACGTCGCCGGATTCGTGGGCGCCGACCGGGGACTGAAGCGGCTTTCGGTGACGGAGATCGAGCCGGGCGATCTGGAGCAGCCGCCCGTCGCCCGGCTGGACGAGCCCGCCGAGCGGGCTGCGGCGCGGCTGCACGCGCAGGGCGCGCGCTGGGCGGTCGTCCTCGACGCGGACGGCGATCTGCACGGCTGGGCAGGCGCCGGCGAACTCGGCACGGGCGGCCTGGTGCGCGACCACGCCCACCGGATGAACTCCTGGGTTCCCGTGGGTGCTTCGCTGAAGCAGGCCCTCGGGGTCATGCTCCAGCACGACGCCGGATGGGTGGCGGTGCTGGACGGAGCACACTTCCTGGGCGTCCTGACCCCGGCCAAGCTCCACGAGGCACTGCGGCGCTCCGTGGACGCGGAGGCGCGGGGCGTGCCACGGGGGCAGGTGCCGTTCGACTCGGTGGCGGACGCGTAGCCGGCGCGAGGCGGCCGGTTGCGGCTCGGGGTCGTCAGTCGGGCACGCGCCCGTCACTCCACCGTCCCTGTGACGCATGACACACACGGGCGTGCAATTTTTTGCACAGGGCAATGATGGATCTGCCCGGCCCGTCCGTACCTCCTGGCGTACGAGCCGTTCGCCTCTGGAGAGAGCATGCCCATTTCCCGCAACTTGGCAGGAACCGTCTTCGTGGCCGGCGCACTGGGCCTGACCCTCACAGCCCTCGCCTACCCCGCGATGATCGGCGTCCAGACCACGTCCAGTTCCCCGGAGCGCGTCATCGCCAACACCCGCTACGGGCCGCTCACCGAGGCGGACCGCGACTTCGTGGTCAAGGTGCGTTCCGCCGGACTGTGGGAGTATCCGCTGGGCGAGATCGCGCTGAAGAAGGGCTCCACTCCCGAGATGCGGGAAGCCGGCAAGCACCTGATCGTCGGGCACGCCGGACTCGACGCGATGTGCCGCAAGATCGCCCCCGAGCTGGGCATCACCCTGCCCAACCAGGCCACTCCGCAGCAGCAGCAGTTCGTGGCGACCTCGGACGCCGAGTCCGGCAAGCAGTTCGACATCACCGCCGCCAACATCATGCGCGTCACCCATGGGCAGATCTTCCCGGCCATCGCCAAGATCCGCGCCACCACCAAGAACACGCTCGTGCGCCAACTTGCCGACCTGGCCAACGACACCGTGCTCGACCACATCACCGTGCTGGAGAAGACCGGCACGATCAACTTCGACCAGGTCCTCTTCCAGGAGACCACCCCGCCGAAGCTGCCCAAGGACCAGCTCACTCCGCCGCCGCCGCAGCCGGGCACCCCGATGGTCGTCCTCACTCCCCGCCCCGACCTGAACATCAACACCGCCTCCCCCGCGCCCAGTCCGACGGTCGGCTGATCCGCGGCTGACCGAGCCGGAGGCGGTACCGCGGCTACCCGGCGTCCACCACCCAGCCGAGCGGATACGGCTCCGGATCCTCCGCCTCGGGGGCCGAGGGTTCTCCCCCCGCCTCGTTGAAGGTGGCCAGGGCTTCGACGAGCGCCTCACGCTGCCTGGGGGTGAGCCGTTCCACGATCGCGGCGACCTCGGCACGGCGGCGGGCGGTGACGTCGGCGACGGTGTTCCGCCCCTCCTCGGTGAGCCGCAGCAGCGTCTCGCGGCGGTTGTCCGGATTGGTCTGACGGTCGGCCAGCCCGGCCGCGATGAGCCGGTCGACCATGCGCATCGCCGTGGAGGGCGCCACCTGAAGCAGGTCGGCCAGCCCGACCAGCTTGGTGGCACCCCGGGTGGCCAGCACAACCAGCATGCGGAACTGCGGCAGGGTGACCCGCTCCTCGACCTCGGCGAGGGAACGTGCCGAGACCGCGACCAGAAGCCGGGACGCGGTCAGGACCGCCCGGGTGACCGCGTCGACGTCGTCCATGGCCCCCGACCGGGTCTCGCGCTGCGGCATAGGCCTTTTCTACCGCGCCGCGGCGGCCGCCCTGCCGCCCGATGGGAACACCTTTCCGTTCTCATGACCGCTTCACTGCCTGCGCTTTCGCCGCCCGCACCGTCACTTCAGCAGGCCACGGTCCTCGAGGTACCTACGCGCCACGTCCTCGGGCAGTCGCCGCCGGCTGTCCACCTGCCGGTTCAGCGTCGCCAGGTCCTGCGTGGTGAGGACGGAGTTGAGAGCGCCGAGGGCCTTGGCGACGCGTTCGCCTCCCGCGCGGGAGCGGTTGACGACCGGGACGACGTAGTCCGCGTTTTGCAGGTGCTTGTCGTCGGCGAGCAGGACGAGCCCGAACTCGTCGAGGGTCGCGTCCGTCGTCGTGGTCAGCACCATCTGGTCCTGCCCGCTCTGCACGGCACGTTTGGCCTGGGTGGTGCCGACGCCCTTGGGATCGACGCCGGTGATGCCGATGTCGTACACCGTCTTCAGGCCGGGTTCGCAGTACGGCCGGCGCACGCACTCGTCGCCGGCCGCGAGCCGGACCGGGAGGCCCGACCGGCCGAGGTCGCTCAGTGTCCTCAGGTTGTGTTCGCGGGCGTAGGCGCGCGTCACCGCGAAGGCGTTCTGGTCGACCGCCCGGCCGGGATCGAGCACCACGAGCCCGCGGGGTGCGGTCAGTTTCCGCAGGGCGGCCATCGTGGCGGCGAGGTCGGGTGAGCCGGCGGGGGCCGCCCCGGCGCCGTTGGTCCTGGCGCCCAGCCAGTCCGCGAAGGTGGCCGCGTACTCCGGGACGACATCGATCTGCCCCGACTCCAGGGCCGGTTCGTACAGTTCGCGGTTGGCGACGGTCAGCATGGACGTCTTGTATCCGGCCTGGTTCAGCAGCAGTGCGTACATATGGGCGAGCAGATCGCTCTCGGTGAATCCGGCCGAGCCGACGGTCAGATGCCTGCTGTCACCGGGCGGCGCGGTGACCCGGCCGCGGGTCTCCAGCGAGGGGCCCGTGCTACAGGCGGCGACCAGCAGCACGCTCGCCAGCGCCGCGTACCGTCTCACGGCGAGCCTCGGGTCCAGCGCGGTGCCAGCCGCTCAATGGCCTCGAAGACGCCTTCGACGATCAGCGCGAAACCGGCCACCAGGAAGGCCCCGGCGACGACCTGCGGCGTACTGGCCAGATTGAAACCGGCGGTGATGATCCGGCCGAGCCCTCCACCGCCCGCCAGCGCGGCGATCGTGGCCGTGGCGACGAGCTGCACCGCGGCGATCCGCACTCCGTTCAGGAGCATCGGCAGGGAAAGCGGCAGCTCCACCCGGAGCAGCGTCTGCGGGCCGGTCATTCCCATCCCGCGCGCCGCCCGCACCACGTCGCGGTCGACTTCGCGCACTCCGACATAGGCGTTGGTGAGCAGCGGCGGCACGGCGAACAGGACCAGGGCGACGACGGTCGGGCCCTCGCTCCAGGTGCCGACCGGGGTGAGCAGCAACAGCACCAGCACGGCGAAGGTGGGCACCGCGCGACCGATGTTGGAGAGGTTGACGGCGAGCGCGCCGCCCTTGCCGAGATGTCCCAGGACGAGCGCCACCGGCAGCGCGATCACACAGCTGACGGCCAGACAGACGGCCGTCAGGACGAGGTGTTGCACCAGCCGGTGCCAGATGCCCTCGTCGCCGGCCCAGTGGGCCGGATCGGTGAGCCAGCCCCAGGTGTCGCCGAGAGTTCTCATCCAGGTCTCGCCCTGGCCCAGGGCGTGATCAGCCACTGCACGGCGAGCAGCAGCAGATCGGCCACCACCGCGATCACCACGCAGAGCACGGACGCGGTCAGCACCTGCGCCTTGAAGTACGTGTTCATCCCCGCGTAGATCAGGTTCCCGAGCCCGCCGAAGCCGACGATGGCCCCAACCGTGACCAGCGAGACCGCCGAGACGGTGGCGATGCGGAGCCCGGCCATGGCGGCGGGCAGGGCGAGCGGCAGCTCGACGGTGAGAAGCAGCCGGATCGGTCCGTACCCCATACCGAGCGCGGCCTGCCGGGTCTCCTCGGGGACGGCGCGCAGACCGGCGAGGAGGTTGCGGATCAGCACGGTGAGCGAATAGAGGACGAGACCGGCGACGACCAGCGCCGCCGACAGCCCGTACAGCGGCAGCAGCAGAGAGAACATCGCCAGGGACGGGATCGTGTAGAGGATCGTGGTGGCGGCGAGGACCGGACCCGCCGCCCAGCCCCAGCGCCGCGCCAGCACGGCCAGCGGTACGGCCACGAGCAGGCCGATGGACACGGACAGGGCGGTCAGCTGCAGATGCTGGAGCACCGCGTCCAACAGGATGTGACGGCGCGTGCGCAGATACTCCCCGCAGATCCATTCGTTGCGGGCGAGGCAGTCGTCCGAGGGCGCGGTCACCCGTCCATTGCACCGGCCGTTGGAGCGGGGGCGCTCGTTGTGCTGACCCGTCCGAGGCGCCGCCTGCCGGACCGCCGCTTCAGCCCCCTACGCGTTCCCGTTCAGCGCCCGTGCCACCACCTTGAGGTCGGACACCAGACCCGCGTAGGCGGCCTCCCGGTCGTCGGCGCGCAGGATCGCCGAGGGATGCACGGTCGCGACGACGTACTGCTCCTCGTCGGTGCCGGGCATCGGCAGCAGACTCCCCCGGTCCTTGGTCACCCGGAAGGAGCCGCCCAGCAGCGCCTTGCCCGCGGTCGCGCCGAGGACCACCACCACCTCGGGGCGGACCAGGTCCAGTTCGGCGCGCAGCCAGGGCCGGCAGGCGGAGATCTCGCGCAGACCGGGAGCCTTGTGGATGCGGCGCTTGCCGCGTTCGGCGACGGTGAACTTGAAGTGCTTGACCGCGTTGGTGACGTACGCCGTGTCCCGGTCGACACCGGCCTCCGCCAGCGCCTTGTCGAGGAGGCGGCCGGCCGGGCCCACGAAAGGTTCCCCGGCGCGGTCCTCCTGGTCTCCGGGCTGCTCCCCGACCAGCACGACCCGCGCGGAGACCTCTCCCTTGCCGAAAACGGTCTGGGTGGCGTTCTCGTACAAGGGGCAGCCATGGCAGCCGGCCGCGGCGCGCCGGTACGCCTCCAGGCCGCCGTCACGCGGCAGGAACGGAGTGGCGTCAAAGGCGCTCGGCCGGTCGTCGGAACGGCTCATACCTTCACCTCCGGGGCTCCGGTGCCGGGTCCCGCAGTACCCCTTCCCGGCTCGCACACACATCGCCGTATGGTGACGATGGGAAGGAAGCCCGACATCGCCGCACGCCACCCAACCCGGAGGGGACGATGACCTCGAAAGCCCGTCCGGAGCATGAGGGGCCCGACGCCACCGGCCCGGACTCGGAGCGGATCTTCCAGCTGGAGGAGGAGGTCGGCCAGCTCAAGGAGGCCGTGAGCTCCCACGCGGTCGTGGATCAGGCGATCGGCATGCTCGTCGCCCTGGGGCATGTCACCCCGGACGAGGGGTGGCAGGTGCTGCGGGAGGTCTCCCAGCACGCGAACATCAAGCTGCGCAACATCGCGGAGATGATAGTCATCTGGGGACGCAACGGAGATCTGCCGGATCATGTGCGCGTCCTCCTGGAGGAGACACTCGACCGCTACGGTCCCACCCGGCTTCCCGAGGACCCGCCGCCGCACTGACGCCTTCTCACACCACGCAGGTCCCTCCGGTCATGGCTCTGGGGTACTCCTCCCGTCGCCCATAGTGAGTCAGCCGGCCTGAAAAGTGTTTCGAATACCCTCTCGCGGATAGTCCGGAAAGGGTCGGCGCACTGGCCAAACCGTTCCCGGGAGGGTTCGGCAGTGAGCCCACCGCAAACGGCCGTCCGGTCGATGAGCGGCCGGGCGGCCGGATGCCGGCCGACCCCGCGGACGAGGGGGGCCGGCAGGACGGACCGGGACATCAGGCGGTGTCGGCCAGTGCCTCCTCGCGCACCCGTGCGCAGCAGCCGCTGAGCAGACGTGAGACGTGCATCTGGGAGATGCCGAGCTGGTCCGCTATGCGGCTCTGGGTCATACCGCGGAAGTAGCGCAGGTACAGGATGGTGCGCTCGCGCTCGGGCAGCGACTCCAGACACGGTTTGACCGCCTCGCGGTCGACGATCAGGTCGTAGCCGGAGTCGGACTCGCCGAGGGCGTCGCCCAGCGCGTACCCGTCGTCGCTGCCGGCCACCTCGGCGTCCAGGGACAGCGCGGTGAAGCTGTCCATGGCCTCCAGGCCGATCCGCACGTCATCCTCGCTGAGGTGTGCGTGCTCGGCGATCTCGGCGACGGTCGGGCCGCGCCCCGGGGTCTCCTGCGAGAGCTCCTTGGCCGCGACCCGCACCCGGTTGCGCAGATCCTGGACGCGGCGGGGTACGTGCAGGACCCACATGTGGTCGCGGAAGTGCCGCTTGATCTCACCGGTGATGGTCGGGATCGCATAGCTTTCGAAGGCGTACCCGCGTCCCGGGTCGTAGCGGTCGACCGCCTTGACCAGGCCCAGTGCCGCGACCTGACAGAGGTCCTCGACGGATTCGCCCCGGCCGCGGTAGCGGCGGGCTATGCGTTCGGCCATGGGGAGCCATGACTCGACGATCTCGTCACGAAGCTCGTGCCATTCGGGGCCGCCGGACAGACCGCGAAGCCGTGCGAAGGCCTCGCTGGTATCGGGGGCGTCGTCGTGCGGGTGCTGCCTCGCTTTGACCGTGATGCGCATGGTGCTCTTCAACTCCCTCAAGGGGCTGATTGGACAGTCACCGTTGGGAGGGCGCACTCACAGGCACACGGGAAACACACCCGGGGTCTGGTGGGCCAGCTCCCACGGACGTGCCTCCTGTCCGAAGCACTAGTAAGAGCCATTCCCGAATTCCACTGCGCCAAACAATTCACCCGGCGAGTCACTCAGAGCGTTCTCTCGATTCCCGCTGGTGACACCGGGCGACTGTCGCGGAAATTGCGGTCCGGGAATTCTCCGGGAAATTGGCGAATCGGCGTAGCCAGGGCTGATCCGTGGCGGATCAACGTCCCGGAGGCCGCCGCACGGAACGCTCGCCGCCCGGCCCGGAGACGGGGCGCAGCCATACGGTGGCCAGCGGGGGAAGAGTGAGGCGGATCCGGCCGCCGGACCCGGGCTCGGACAGGACCGGGTCGGGGTTGCGGACGTCGCCGCCGCCGTATTTGGCCAGGTCGGTGTTGAGCACCTCGTACCAGGCCGGGACGTCACCGGGGACGCCCAGGCGGTAGTCGTGGCGCACGACCGGCGAGAAGTGGGAAACGGCCAACAGTGGTGTGCCCTCGGCGCCGTAGCGGAGGAAGGCGAACACGTTGTCGTCGGCGGCGTCGCCCACCACCCACTGGAAGCCGGACGGCTCGGTGTCGCGCTGCCACAGCGCCGGCGTGTGGCGGTAGCCCGAGTTGAGGTCGCGGACCAGGTCGCGCACGCCCCGGTGGTCGGCCTCCGCCCCGTACGCCGGGTCCAGCAGCCACCAGTCCGGTCCGTGTTCGTGCGACCATTCCCCGCCCTGGGCGAACTCCTGCCCCATGAACAGAAGCTTTTTGCCGGGATGGGCCCACATGAAGCCCAGATAGGCCCGGTGGTTGGCGCGCTGCTGCCACCAGTCGCCCGGCATCTTCGACACCAAGGACTGCTTTCCGTGCACGACCTCGTCATGGGAGATCGGCAGGATGTAGTTCTCGCTGTAGGCATATACCGTCGAGAACGTCATCTCATTGTGGTGGTACTTGCGGTGCACCGGGTCCTTGGACGCATAGACCAAGGAGTCGTGCATCCAGCCCATGTTCCATTTCAGGCCGAACCCCAGACCGCCGAAGCCGCTGGGCCCCCTGTGGTCGGTGGCGCGGGTGACGCCGT
>NZ_JBSFJX010000096.1:0-31509 GCF_053598275.1 Streptomyces sp. NPDC001156
ACAGTGCGGTCACGAGGGTGTTCAGTTCTGTCGTCACAAACGGATCTTGAACACCCTCTCTTCATGCCCGCAGGCATTTGGACAGACTCGTCTAGGCGTCGGGGCCCGCCTGCAGGTGGCGCACGGCATGCTCCAGTTCCGTGATGCGGTCGGCGAGTCGCGATGTGTCTCCGTCCGGCCGGTTGTGGAGCAACAGCTCCACATCGGCGAGCCGCTCGGAGATTTCCGCGAGTTGGGCCCTGTTTCCCGCCGTCGGGCGCGCCGTCAGTTGGCGGTTCTTGCGATACAGATCGAGGAAGACGTTGACCTTGGTACGCAGCACCCACGGGTCGATGGGCTTGGTGAGGAAGTCGGCGGCACCGAGGGCGTATCCACGGTAGGCGTAGTCCGCGCCGGCTTCGGCTCCGGTCACCAGGATGATGGGCACGTCCTTGGTCTGGTCGAGGCGCTTGATGTTCGCGGCGGTCTCGAAGCCGTCCATGCCTGGCATCAGGACGTCGAGCAGGACCACCGCGAAGTCCTGGCGGAGCATCGCCTTCAGGGCCTCCTCTCCCGAGTGTGCCCGTACCAGGTGCTGGTGGAGCGGGCCGAGCACGGCCTCGAGCGCCACGAGGTTCTCCTCCATGTCATCGACGATGAGGATGCTGCACGGTTCGGGTGTGGCTGTGCTCACGGCTCGCGCTCCGGTGGATCGTGGTCATGGTCCTCCGTGCCGTCGCCCTGCTGCGGCACGGCGCTGTCGGGGACCGCCGCACCGGAGTCGTCCGGCGGGTCGAGCAGATCGCAGACGACTGACAGCAGGCGGTCGACGTTGACGGGCTTGGGGATGTATTCGGAGGCACCGCTGTCGATCGCCTTTTCGCGGTCGCCGGGCATGGCCTTGGCGGTGAGCGCAATGATCGGCAGGTGAGCGAGCCGGGGGGTGCGCCGGATGGTGCGAATAGTCTCGTATCCATCCATCTCCGGCATCATGATGTCCATGAGGACCAGGGACACATCGGGGGACTGCTGGAGGACTTCGAGGCCTTCGAGGCCGTTCTCCGCGTACTTCACCGTCATGCCGACGCGGCCCAGCACATGGGTGAGTGCGAAGACGTTGCGGATGTCGTCGTCGACGATGAGGATGCGGCGCCCTGCCAGCACTCGGCCGGGGCGTCCGTTGAGCCACTCCTTGAGCCGGGTCGTCTCGGGCCAGGTGTCCTCGCGGGGGTCCAAGGGTCCGGTGGTTCCCCTGCTGAGCAGGTCGTCCGGGCTGGGGATCTGCACGTTCAGGCTGTCTGGGTCGAGGGTGTCCGGGCTGAGGGTGTCGAGGACCAGCCTCTCCGGACTGGGGCTACCGACGTTGTCGAACACGTCGCTCGGCATCGCAGCCGCGTCGTCGCCGGCCGTGCCGACTGTCGTGGTCCGCACGGGAAGCGCCGTCGGGGCGGTGGCATCCGGGGTGCTGGCAGCCCGCAGTTCTGCCCGGCTGTGCAGACTGGGTACGCCGGGGTGGTGTGAGGGAATGTAGAGGGTGAACCGGGAGCCCACGCCCAGCTCGCTCTCGGCGACGATGCGGCCACCGAGCATCCCGGCGATCTCCCGGCTGATGGACAGGCCGAGGCCGGTACCGCCGTACCTGCGGTTGGTCGTGCCCTCGGACTGCTGGAACGCCTCAAAGATCACCGAAAGTTTCTCGGGCGCGATGCCGATCCCCGTGTCCTTGACGGCGAAGGCGATGACGGCTTCGGCGTTCTTGAGTGTCTCATCCTCGAACTGTTCCCTGGGCACGCTGTCGACACGCAGCTCCACGCTGCCGGAGTGGGTGAACTTCACCGCGTTGGACAGCAGGTTGCGCAGGACTTGCTGGAGGCGCTGTTCGTCGGAGTACAGCTCGCGCGGCACGTCCTCGCCAACCTCGATCTCGAACCGCAGGCCGCGGTCGATGGTGAGCGGCCGGAACGTCGCATGGACGTAGTCGAGCAGCTTGTTCAGCGGCAGCGTCTTCGGGTGGACGTCCATCCGGCCGGCCTCGATCTTCGAGAGGTCGAGGATGTCGCTGATCAGCTGGAGCAGGTCGGAGCCCGCGCGGTGGATGGTGGTCGCGAACTGCACCTCCTGCTCCGAGAGGTGCCCGTCGGGGTTGTCGGCAAGCAGCTGGGCCAGGATGAGCAGCGAGTTGAGCGGTGTGCGCAGCTCGTGCGACATGTTCGCCAGGAATTCGGACTTGTACTGCGAAGCGGTCGCGAGCAGGGCGGCCTTGTCCTCCAGTTCGGCGTTGGAGCTCTGGAGCTCGTCGGAGCGTTCGCGCAGCTCGGAGGTGAGGCGCTGGGACTGCGACAGCAAGGACTCGGTACGGGAGTTGGCGATGATCGTGTTGATCGAGACGCCGATCGTGTTGGCGAACTGGTCGATGAAGGCCAGGTGTACATCGCTGAACCTGCTGAGCGACGCCAGCTCGATCACTCCGAGGACCTGGTCCTCGAAAAGGATCGGCAGGATGACGACGCTGGCCGGACGCGCCGAGCCGAGCCCGGAGATGATGGTGATGTAGTCCGGCGGGGCGTCCGTGATGAGGATGCGCTGCTTCTCCTGGGCGGCCTGCGCAATGAGGCCACGCCCGGGCGTGCCCGTGCCGGGGAGCGGGCTGCTCCCGCCGGCCTGGTCGGTGCCGTAACCGGCGATGAACTCGAGGCCTTCCCCGGGCAACGCTCCCGCCTCGGCCAGGAAGAATGCTCCGAACTGCGCATTCACCAGCGGCGTCAGCTCGCGCAGGATCAGGTCTGCGACCTCCACCAGGTCGCGGTGGCCCTGCATGAGGGCGGCCATGCGGGTCAGGTTGGACTCCAGCCAGTCCTTGGCTCGGGTGGTCTCGCGGAGGTTGGACACCATGAGGTTGATGTTGTTCTTCAGCTCGGCGACCTCGCCCTGCGCCTCGACCGTGATGGAGCGGGACATGTCGCCCTGGGTGACCGCGCTGGCCACCTCCGCGATGGCGCGGACCTGAGTGGTGAGGTTCAGGGCCAGCTCGTTGACGTTCGTGGTCAGCCGCTTCCAGGTTCCGTAGACGCCTTCGACGCGGGCCTGTCCGCCCAGCTGGCCTTCGCTGCCGACCTCGCGGGCCACGCGGGTCACCTCTGACGCGAACGAGGAGAGCGTGTCGACCATCGTGTTGATGGTCGTCTTCAGTTCCAGGATCTCGCCGCGCACATCTACGTCGATCTTCTTCGACAGGTCACCCTGGGCGACGGCGGTGGCGACCTGCGCGATGTTGCGGACCTGCGAGGTGAGGTTGTCCGCCATGAAGTTGACGTTGTCCGTGAGGTCCTTCCACACTCCGGAGACGCCGCGGACCTGGGCCCGGCCGCCGAGCCGCCCCTCCGTACCGACCTCGCGGGCCACCCGCGTCACCTCGTCCGCGAACGCGCGCAGCTGCTCGACCATCGTGTTCACGGTCTCCTTGAGCTGCAGGATCTCGCCCCGCGCATCGACCGTGATTTTCTTCGACAGGTCGCCGTTGGCGACCGACGTGGTCACCTGGGCGATGTTGCGGACTTGTGAGGTCAGGTTCGACGCCATGAAGTTGACGTTGTCCGTCAGCTCCTTCCACACCCCGGAGACGCCGCGGACCTGAGCCTGTCCACCGAGGTTCCCCTCGGTACCCACCTCGCGGGCGACCCGGGTCACCTCGTCCGCGAACGCGGACAGTTGGTCGACCATCGTGTTGATGGTCGATTTCAGCTCCAGGATCTCGCCTTTCGCCTCGACCGTGATCGTCTTGCCGAGGTCACCCTGGGCGACGGCGGTGGCGACCTGCGCGATGTTGCGGACCTGCGAGGTGAGGTTGTCCGCCATGAAGTTGACGTTCTCCGTGAGGTCCTTCCACACCCCGGAGACGCCGCGGACCTGGGCCCGGCCGCCGAGCCGTCCCTCCGTACCGACCTCGCGGGCCACCCGCGTCACCTCGTCCGCGAACGCGGACAGCTGGTCGACCATCGTGTTCACGGTGCTCTTGAGCTGCAGGATCTCGCCCCGTGCGTCCACCGTGATCTTCTGGCTGAGGTCGCCGTTGGCGACCGCCGTGGTCACCTGGGCGATGTTGCGGACCTGCGAGGTCAGGTTCGACGCCATGAAGTTGACGTTGTCGGTGAGGTCCTTCCACACGCCCGAGACGCCCGGTACCTGGGCCCGGCCGCCCAGCTGCCCCTCCGTACCGACCTCGCGGGCCACCCGCGTCACCTCGTCCGCGAACGCGCGCAGCTGGTCGACCATCGTGTTCACCGTCAGCTTCAGCTCCAGCATTTCGCCGGTCGCCTCGACCGTGACCTGCCGGGTCAGATCGCCGCGCGCGACGGCTGTCGTCACCACGGCGATGTCGCGGACCTGCGAGGTCAGCCGCGAGGCCATCGCGTTCACAGCTTCGGTCACATAGCGCCAGTCGCCCGAGAGCCCCTGTACCTTGGCCCGGCCGCCGAGGCGCCCCTCGGTACCGACCTCACGGGCGACCCGGGTCAGCTCGCCGGTGAACAGCGAGAGCTGGTCCACCATGCGGTTCACGCCGCGCCCGAGGCGCCGCAGATCACCATGGAGCTGGCGCTTGCCGTCGTGCAGCTCGACCCGTTGCGTCAGATCGCCGTCCGCGACCGCGTCCAGCACCCGCGTGGCGTTGGAGACCGGGACGGCCAGCGCTTCGAGCAGCGTGTTGGCCGCGTCAACGCTCGTGGTCCATGCCCCATGCCCGGGGCTCGCCGCGAGCCGCTCGTCCATCCTGCCCTGCCGCACCACTTCCCGGCGCACCCGCTCGAGCTCGGAGGCCAGATGCGCATTGCGCAGCACGATCTGGTTGAACACTCCCGCCATCTCGGCAAGCACGCCCTCGTGAACACCTTCCACACGGACCGTGAAATCACCGTCACAGAAGGAATTCATCGCTGCGAGGAGCGGTCGCAATTCGGCCGCACGTATCCGCGGCCCATCGAGGGCGATGCCCGGCCTGTCTGCGGACTCAGCGGACTCGGCGAAGTCGACGGGCCAGGCGGATTCGGCGGGGTCTTTGGCGAGTCCCGCGGGGTGCCGCTCGTGGGCGCGTGGAGCGGGATCAGTCGGAGCCGGATCAGGCGAAGCCAGGTCGCGTCCCATGGAAACCCACTTCAGTCATTGAGCGAAGGAAGTATATGCGTCGTTCTGGCGTGATTTAGACTACATTCATCCATTCAAACATCGGTAGTGAGTCGGGAGTCACCTGTGCGGCAGCGCCCTGACCTGCACCACTCCGTGTCACGGATGCGTCTGCCCGCGAATGAGTTCGCCTCTGCCGCCGCGCGACGGTTCGTTCGCGCGGTTCTCACCGAGCGGACCGCGCCGGGGCATCCCGGGGTACCCACGATCAGCGGCCGCTTGGTCGAGGACGCCGTGCTCCTGGTCAGTGAGCTGGTCACCTGCACCGCCACGCCCGCGGGATTCGAGATCGAAATTGCCTGCCGGTTGCAGGTCGGGGACGACTCCCCGGCCTCGTCCGACGTGGCAGGGGCCGGGCAGATAGGGGTGGTGATCGAAGTAGTGGACCGCCATCCGTCTCGCGTGGTCAGCAGCGGCCAGGACGTACCGAGCAACCTCCACGGCCGCGGTCTGCAGCTGGTGCGGGCGCTGGCCACTTCGTGGGGGATCACCTACCGGCACACCGAGAAGGCCGTGTGGTTCCAACTGGAGGCCCCGCTGGAGCCCTGTGACGAGGGCGGGGGCGATTCGTCGGCCAAGGCGCTGCAGCACGACTCGTCGGCCCTCGAAACTCAGCACCACGGTCACAGCGCCCGATGGGCCGACCACGAAGGGGAGTCGTTCCTCGCCGAGGCCAGCGAGCTGCTCGCCGGTCAGCTGGACGAGGACATGGTCGCGGCGCTCGCCGGGCAGCTTCTGGTCCCCAGGCTCGCCGACTGGTGCGGCGTGTGGCTGTGCACCGACAGCGGCGGTATGCGGCTGTCTCGCGTCTGGCACCGGGACGAGCGGCACATCGGAGACCTCCGGCGAGCGCTCGAGAGGGACCGTCCGCCGCCTGCCCGGCTGAGCACGACAGGTATCCCGTGGCCCTGGCCGGAAGGCACGGACGCTACGGGCGCGGCCGGCTCTGCGCTGGCGTTTCCCCTGGTCGCATGCGGTCAATGCCTTGGCATGCTGCTGCTCGGCCAGGGTGGGCTGTCCCATATGACCGACACCGTGACGCGACTTGCGGAGGACTTGGCCCGGCGAGTGGCCCAGGCGGTGGTCACGGCCCGTCACTACACCCGGGAGGTGACCATCAGCCGGACGCTCCAGAGCAGGCAGCTCCCCGCGTCCCTCGCAGTGATCCCGGGCGTCGACACGGCGATCGTCTATGAGCCGGCCGGTGAGAGTCAGACCGTCGGCGGCGACTTCTACGACCTGTTCCCGATGGGGGACCGTCGCTGGTGCTTCCTGCTCGGCGACGTGTGCGGCCACGACCTGGTGGCGATGTCTGCCACCGGTCTGGCCCGACATTTGGTCCGGCTGCTGGCCCGTGAGGGCCATGGTGTCGAGTCCCTGCTCAGCCGGCTGAATCTCGCGATGGCGGAGGAGAGCGCGGAAGCGGTGTCGTTCGGCAGCGAGCAGGCGGGGCCGCGTTTCCTGAGCCTGCTCTACGGGGAGCTGGAGCCGGATGTGATCGCCGGCGGTGCGCGCTGCACGATCGCCAGCGCCGGGCACCCGCTTCCCTTGAGGCTGTCGGCCGACGGCTCGGTGGCGCCGGCCGCCGACCCACAGATGTTGCTCGGAATCGACGAGCACGCGGAGTTCCACGCCAACTCGTTCACCCTCGCACCGGGCGAGGCGCTGCTGTGCGTGACCGACGGCGTGACCGAGCGGCGCAGAGGAAACCGCCAGTTGGACGACAACGATGGCCTCGCCGAGGTGTTCCGCGGGTGCGTCGGGCTGGGGGCGAAGGCCGTGGCGGAGCGCGTACGGCAGGCGGCTCACGACTTCAGCACCGAGCCGATCGACGATGATCTGGCCGTACTCGTACTGGAAGCGGTGCCGGTGCTCGGTCGGGCCCGGTACGGGGGCGGCACCTACGGAGAGCATGCGCGACCGGCTCGCCGTGCCCATGTCCGCCGCCCTGAACCCTGACCTCCGCGACGCGGAGTGGAACTGGTCCATGCCTACGCCGCTGTCCGGACCGGAGGAGGCGCAGGCCGGACGGCGGCGATGGCGACGACGTCCCCCAGTCCGATTGTGGATGAGGATCCGGGCCGCTCACGAGCGGGCACCGGGTGCCGACGATTCATCCGGCCTGGTCACACGTCATGTGCGACGTCGCGCGGACGCTCGCAGGGATCAGGCAGCCGGACGCACCAGCGTCCTCGGCGGCCGCGTTCCAACCCGAATCCCGGCCCCCCACGCCAGCCGACACCTGTGACCCGCCCGCACCCCTGTGGAAAACGCAGATGGCCCCTGACCGGCGGATGCCGGTCAGGGGCCATCTGACGACGGTCAGGCTATGCCGACCGGCCTACTGTGTCAGCCGTCGTTCTCCGAGGACGGGAGGTAGGCGCCGGGGACGTCCTTGGGCGCGTAGACCTTCTTGTCACCCGGGAAGGGCTTGGAGAAGTTGTAGGTCTGGTACCAGGTGTAGCGGTCCATCTGTGCCGGGTTGGCGGCGTCCGGCACGGCGTTGGGGCCGGTGAAACGCTGCTTGGAGGCCCAGCTCTTCCACTCGTCCGCCACCGGCTGCTGCGCCGCCGGGACGGCCGTCGTCGTGGGCGCGGCCGCCGCCGCCGGGTTCTGCGGGGCCGGGGTGTCTGTACCGCAGGTGGGCGCCGGGTTCACGCCGAGGGTCAGCGAGGTCCGGTTGGGAACGGCCGCGAACGGCGTGTTGTCTGCCTTGTTCGTGAACGCGCCGAACATCGGGGTGGCCGCGGTGTCCATCTGGTTCATCGGGTGGATCCCGAGGATCTGCTCGATGGTGCGCATCATCGTGACTTGCGAGTAGTAGTGGCTGTCGACGACGCCGTGCTTGGCGTACGGGCTGATGATCTGGATCGGCGCACGGTGGCCGTCGACGTGGTCCTGGCCGGCCTGGGAGTCGTCCTCGACGATGAAGATCGCCGAGTCCTTCCAGTACTCGCTGTGCGTGATCGCGTCGACCGTGCGGCCGACCGCGAGGTCGTTGTCGGCGACCTGGGCGGCGGAGTTCGCCGGGCCACCGGTGTGGTCGTTGGAGTACCAGAACATGTTCAGGTTCGCAGGACCGTTCTTCTTGAAGTCCTGCTCCCAGACCTGCTCCTTGTATACGTCCGGCACGCTGGTGTCGAACTTCGGGAAGCCCTGCACCGAGACGTCGTTGAGCGAGGGGATTGCCGAGCCCGTCTTGATGGGGTACTTGGACGGCGAGCCGGTCGCGGCCATGTCCTTACTGTCGCAGTACAGGTTCTGCCAGCTCGAACCCGACGGCTTCTGCTCCAGCGTCTGGAACTCGCCGTAGTCCTTGACTGACTTCCCCGCCGCCTTCGCACCGGTCCAGATGAAGCCGGTCTTCTGGTGGCCGAGGACGTCGTCCTCGGTGTCGTAGGAGCGCGTGTACTCACCGGCGGAGGACTCGGTGTACTCCGGGTTGTCCGACTGCGTGAGCCAGTTATGGCCCTCGGCGGAGTTCGTGCCCATGTCGTAGAAGTTGTCGTACAGGCCGAACTGCTTGGCCAGCGCATGCTGGTTGGGCGTGACGTTCTCGCCGAACGTGGTCAGCGAGGGGTCGCCGTTGCCCTGCGGGATGTCGCCGTAGACCTGGTCGTAGGTGCGGTTCTCCTTGACGAGCAGGAAGACGTGCTTGATCGTCGAGGGGTCGCCGAGCCGGGCCGGGACCGGCACCGCGGGCACGTTGCCGTTGGTCTCGGACAGCTTGAGCGAGTCGCCGCTCCAGCTGTTCATCTGGAACACCTTGGGCGTGTACGACTTGACGACGTCGTCGCTCGGCAGGGTGAACGTGGTCAGGCTGGACGTGGTGTCGTGGGTGCCGTGCTTGGTCGTGGTCGAGCGACGGGCGTCTATGCCACGGGTGTTGGAGACGACGATCTTCCCACCGACGCTGGCGATCTCCGACGGGAAGTAGTCCGTCGGGAGCAGGCCGACGTAGCGGGCGGGCTGCTGCGGGCCGGAGTAGCGGTAGACCGCGACGGCGTTGGCGCGGCCCAGCGTCACCAGCAGACGGCCGTCGTCGGTGAGGGTGACGGCGTTGGGCTCGTAGCCGACCGAGGCCTCCGCCCACGGCTGGGTGGAGATGGTCTGGACGACCTTGTCGCTCGTGGAGTCGATGACCGAGACGCTGTTGTCGGCGGTGTTGGTGACGAACAGCACGCCGTTCTTCGCGTACACCGCGGTCGGGTGCAGACCGACATCGATGGTGGCCACGGCGGCGGACGCGTCGGCGGTGTTGATCACGCTGACCGTGCCGGTGGTGGAGGCGCCGGTCTCACGGTCCGCCGGGACCTGGGTGCCGTAGGAGTTGATGGTGGTCTCGCCGGCCTTGGCCGGGCGACCGCCCTCGTTGGAGACATACAGCTTGCCGTCGACCAGGGCCAGGCCGCGCGGGGCGGTGCCGGTGGTCCAGGTCGCCTTGACGGTGCCGGTGGCGGCGTCGATGGCGACGACCTTGTTCTGGCCGTTGACCGCGCCGTACACGGTGGAGCCGTCAGCGGAGAACACTGCGGCGCCCACGAGGGCCTGGTGGCCGCTCACGGTCGGGATGCTCACGGCGACCGGGTTGGCCAGGGTGCCGTCGGCGTTGACGGTGAACTTGGTGTAACCGGTGGCCTGGCCCAGCCACAGCGAATTGCCGTCGGGTGAGTAGGTCGGGCCTTCCTGGCCCACGGCGCTGCTGCTGATGCGCAGGTTGTCGGCCGTGTTGGTGCCGATCTTCTGCGCCACCGTGCCGGTGGTGAGGTCCATGATCACCAGGGCGGCGTCGCCGTCGGTGACCGAGGCGGCCAAGTGCTTGCCGTCCGGGCTGACGGTGGACGACATGATCTTGCCGTCGTTGATGACGCTGCTGTCGCCGTAGGGCTGGAGGTGCTGGTCGTCGGAGACGACCCGGCCGTTGGCGGTGACCTGGCCGACCTGCTCGGTGCCGAAGTGAGCCGTGGAGGCTACGGCCGTGCCCGTGACGCCGAGGGCGACCGCGATGCCTGCCGTCACCATGAGCGACCGGCGCCCGACTCGTCTGCCGAGGACGTGGAACTGGCCCTTCTGGCTGACCTGGCGCTGCCGAGTTACCTGCATGGAGACTTATCCCTTCGAGGTGGAGTCGAGCAGTTCGACGTTGCCGTCGAACTGCCACATCGGGTTCGGCGCGTCCCCATTGGGGGTCCGCACCAGGAAGTAGCCGTTCACTTCCTTCGGTCCGTCGCCATCGGCGACGAACCGCCCGTCTGAGGTGACGTCCAGTTGGTAGATGGCCTGACCTGTGGTCTGGACGCCGGGGAGATGCCAGGAGACGACGCAGCGCCAGTCGTTGCCCGGCCCCTCTGCGCTGTCCTGGACATGGCCCTTGCTGCACGCCGCCGTGGCCTGCAACTGGGCCTCGGTGACGGCGGGTCTGTTGAGTTCGTCGGTCTGCATGCGGTACAGGTGCGCGAACGCCGTGGCGACCGAACGCTCCACCTTGTCCTGCTCGATCCCGGAGGCCGTTGCCGAGGTCGTCGCGGCGACGACGGCGAACGACACGGCGGCCACCCCGACGAGCGGCAGGACTCCGACGGTGATGGCGCGGCGGCCCGAACCATCGTGGCTCAGGTTGGTGAATTCGCGCCGTACGAAGAGCACATAGGCCAGCGCCGTGGCGGCCACGGCCCACACGAGGCTGACGACGACGCCGATCAGCAGCGGGCCGAGCTGCTGCGGGCTGGTGAACAGCCCGTTCCAGGAGATGAAGGCGTAGCTGGGCAGGGCGACCCGGACGGCCACGGGGAGCGGCAGCATCTGGGCGACCGCCATCGCGAGCGCGACGAGCACGGGCACCAGCAGCCCCATCGGGGACCGTCCCAGCGTGACCGACCCGAGGAAGCCGAGTGCGGCGAGCGCCAGGGTCGGAGCGAGGACGCAGATCCAGGAGAGCAGGACCTGAACGGCGACGTCCGACGGTGCCATGAGGTGGCCGTCGAGGCCGACCAGCGGCTGGTTGCCGACGGCCAGGAGGCCGCCGACCGTGCTGGAGACCGCAAGTCCGGCTACGAGCAGCAGCAGGACGGTGAGGCTGGCGACCACCTTCGCCACGAAGATCCGCCGAGGTGAGCGGACCGCTACGAGCAACTGGCGCCAGGTGCCGAGCCGGTCCTCGGAGGCGAACACGTCACCGGCCACGACCGAGGTCAGCAGCGGGAGCGCCCAGGTCCCCGCGAAACCGAGCATCACCAGCGGCCCGGCCCACCCGGAGGCGTGCATCCAGCGCCCGAAGAGGGTGTCCACGGGGAGCGTGCTCTGCTGGCTCACGCCGGCGACGAAGAGCGCAGGAACGATCCAGCAGGCGAGGACCAGCAGGCGGATCCGCCACTGGGAGACGAGCTTGACGAGCTCGAAGCGACAGGCGCGGGTGACGGGGATACGACGGCCCCGGGTCACGGGCTCGTGTTCCTGTTCTGGGCTCGGGGTGAGGGTCGCGGTCATCGGCCGGCCTCCTGCTGTTCGGTGAGGGCGAGGAACGCGGCTTCGAGCGGCGACACCACGGGAGTGAGTTCGCGCAGCGCGACGCCCTCCTCCACGAGCCGCACCACGAGGTCGTCCAGGGCGGGCACCAGGGCGCGTACGACGAGCAGTTCGGCGTCCTGGCGTACCCCGGCGTCGTCGACGACCCGGACCCCGGGCGCGTCGTCGGCCACCCGGCGGGCGGCCTGCGGGTCGGAGGCGAGCAGCCGGTAGTCGAGTTCACGGTTGTCGGCGGCCAGCTTGTTCAGCGGGCCGGAGAAGACGACGCGTCCGGTGGCGACGATGGTCACCTCGGAGCACAGCGCCTCGAGGTCGTCCATGTTGTGGCTCGACAGGACGACGGCGGTCCCGTCGGCTGCGAGCCGGGTGAGGACACCGTGCACGTGCTTCTTGCCCGCCGGATCAAGGCCGTTGGAGGGTTCGTCGAGCACGAGCAGCCGGGGCTTGGTCAGCAGGGCTGCGGCGAGTCCGAGCCGCTGGCGCATGCCGAGGGAGAAGCCGCGGGTGCGGTCGTCGGCGACGTCGGTGAGGCCGACCTCGGCGAGTACGTCGTCGATGTCCGCGGTACGCGTGTCGTGGCCGCGGAGTGCGGCCAGCGCGGCGAGGTTCTGCCGTGGGGTGAGTGAGGGGTAGAGAGCGGGACCGTCCACGAAGCCAGCGACACCGTCGGGAGCGTCGAGTGCCCGTCCGACCGGTGTACCCAGGACCTCGAGGCGACCGCTGTCGGCAACCGCGAGCCCCAGCAGAAGGCCGAGCAAGGTCGTCTTCCCGGCGCCGTTCGGTCCGACCAGGCCGTGGATATGCCCCTGCGTCACGTCGAGGTCGATGCCGTCGAGCGCGACGACGTCACCGAAACTCTTAGTGATGCCGCGAGCCCGGATTGCGTGGAGTTGTTCCATGGGTCCCTTCCCTCAAGAGCCTCAAGGACCATAGGGATTGGCCATGTTGCTCACAGGGATCGGGAGTTGAATGTTGATGGAACATGAAACGACTTGGCATTCGTGACTTCGCCGCCGGGCCGGAGTCATCCACGCTTCAAGCAGCGACTTTTGCCATTCCTTGATCAAAGGTGCCGGAGCAAATACAGGAGTTGCGATCGTGAACGATGTTCGTTACTGGGGGGTTGACTGAGAAGTAACCCCGGCTGCATGGATGGAGGGGTGCGGTGAGCGGATTGATGGGAGTCAGTCACCGGGGCGGGGATGGTCACTCGGTGTCACCGGACAGACAGGGCCGAACCGCCCACGCGGCCTCGCGGGCGGACGGTAAGGGCAACAACCGCTGCCCGAAATCCTGTTGATTGCCCGGAGTGTCGGCCTGTGTGCCGGAGTCGGAGCAGCGTCGTGCGGCCTCGTCCCAGGGGCCGAGTGCAGGGAGCCGGTACGGCAGGGGCCGTGGCGCGGGTCCCGTTCGGGGTCCCACCGCGCCCGAGGGGGCATGCGCTGCACCCACGACGGCGTTGCGCGTGCCGAATACTGATTCGCGCTGGTGGGAGGCAGTGTGATCGTGGCCGAGACCGGGGGTGACATGACCCGGCTCCCCTCGGCCAAGCGCCTGGCCTCCTGGGCCGGACTGTGTCCGGGGTACCACGAATCGGCCGGCCGGCCGGGTCCGCGGTACCCCGGACACAGTCCGGCAATCCCTACCTGAAAGGGGCACTGGGGATGGCCGCGTTCGGAGCGGCACGGACCAAGGACTCCTTCCGGCAGGCACGCTACAAGCGGCCTGACCACTCGCCGCGGCCCGACCAAGGCGCTGATCGCCGTCGAGCACTCGATCATCGCCGCGATCTGGCACATGCTGGCCAACCGGCGCATCCACCGCTCCCTGCAGGGCCCGCCCGGTCGGGTTCGGGTGGGTGCCCTCCGGGGCCTGACGTCGCATCAACCAGGGGGCCGGGGTCGACGCCTGGTCCGAGGAACTGCCGCGCCTCACGCGCGGCGCTCGATCGTGCCGCTGGAAGGGGCGCCTGTGAACTTCGCCATCAGAAAGTCCTGTTGGCTTCGTTGACACGCCACGAGCACAGGCGTTTCACTCGACACTCGTGCATGGCAACGTTGTCAGGCCGCCAAGGCGTCCGGCACCGTTGCCTGTCGTTGGCGTACCGGTTTTCGGCACGTCAGCACTCATGTGCCAAGCACGGACTGCTGCGGAGGCAACCGATGGCCCGACCCCGACGTTCAGGTGCGCCACGTAACCGAAAGAGACTCAGCTCACGCTTGGCCGTGGTGTCCGTCCTGGGCATCGCGCTACTCCCGCTCCCGGCGATCGGCGGCGCCTATGCCGCGAGCGCCGCAACGCCGGCCTTTGCGAAGGACCCTGCATCCCTCGTCAATCCCCTTATCGGCACCTCCGGTGCGGTGGACACCTTCCCGGGCCCCGACATGCCGACCGGCATGGTGCAGTGGGGTCCCGACACGACACCGAGTCGCCCCGATGGTGGCGGCTATGAGTACAACGACAACAAGATCTCCGGCTACAGCCTCACCCACGTGTCGGGCCCCGGCTGCCCCGTCGCCGGCGACCTACCGATCCTGCCCGTGACCGGCGCCCTCTCGGGCAATCTCGCCAACACGTCCGTCGGCTTCAGCCATGACAACGAGAAGGCGGGCATCGGCTACTACGGGGTCACCGACGCGAACGGCGTCAAGACCCAGCTCACCGACACCACCCGTGCCGGGTTGGGCACGTTCACCTTCCCCGCCGGCCAGCAGGCCAACCTGCTGCTCAAGCTCAGCGGTGGTGCGACCCAGGTGGACGGCACCCGCATCCAGGTGGAGAGCAAAAAGGAAATCTCCGGGGCGATCGACAGCGGTCACTTCTGCGGTGCGAGCAACAAGTACACGCTGCACTTCGACATCAAGTTCGACCAGCCGTTCACACAGAGCGGTACCTGGGTCGGCAGCACCCTCACCCCCAACGCGACGTCGCTGAAAGCGGGCAAGGTCCAGCAGACCTCGCAGGCGCCCAAGTCGGCCCCGCTGAAGGAGAGGCACTTCACCGTCCCGGCGAAGCCGGCCCCGACGGTCCACAGGAGCGGCGGCAAGACCTCCGGCACGGCCTCCCCGGCGCCGAGCGCCAGTGGTGCGCCGGAGGCGAGCGCGAACCCGTCCGCCGCGAGCAAGGCGGCCCAGCCGCCCACCACGGGCGCGAACGGCATGTACCTGACCTTCGACACCTCGTCGAACCCGACGGTGACCGCGAAGGTCGGCATCTCGTACACGAGTGACGCCAACGCCGCGGACAACCTCTCCTCCGAGATCAAAAACTGGGACTTCGGCGCCGTCGAGCAGGCGAACCACGACGCCTGGAACGGAGTGCTGAACAAGATCCAGGTCGGTGGCGGGTCCTCCGACCAACAGGTGCAGTTCTACACCGCGCTCTACCACGCGCTGCTGCACCCGAACGTCTTCTCGGACCACAACGGCCAGTACATGGGCATGGACAACCAGGTCCACATGCTGGCCAAGGGCCAGCAGGCCCAGTACGCCAACTACTCGGGCTGGGACACCTACCGCTCCCAGACGCAGCTGATGGCGATGGTCGAGCCCAAGGTCGCCGGCGACGTCGTCACCTCGATGCTCAACGGCTACGACCAGACGGGACTGCTTCCCAAGTGGGCCTCCAACAACGGCGAGAGCTACGTGATGGTCGGCGACCCGGCCGCCGGCATCATCGCCGACGCGTACGCCTTCGGCGCCCAGAGCTTCGACACGGACAAAGCGCTCGCCGCCCTGCAGCACGAGGCCACGGTCCCGAACAACGACCGCCCCGGCGAGTCGGTGCGGGACGCGAAGGGCTACCTGCCGCTGGACGAGAACGACTACAACTGCTGCAACTTCTACGGCCCGGTCTCCACGCAGCTGGAATACGACTCGGCCGACTACGCCCTCGCCTCCTTCGCGAAGTCCCTGGGCAAGACGGCGGTCTACACGAAGTTCGCCACCCGCGCCCAGGACTGGATGAACGTCTTCAACCCGCAGACCGGCTTCATGCAGGCCAAGAACAAGGACGGCCAGTTCGCCGGCGGTTTCACCCCGGGTACCTCCAACGGCTTCGTGGAGGGCACCTCGGCCCAGTACACGCCAATGGTCCCGTTCAACCTGCAGCAGCTCATCCAGGCCCGCGGCGGTGACAAGGCGTACTCGTCCTACCTGGACAGCCTGCTCGACAACATCACGAACCCGGGCAACACCAACGCCGACCTGAGCAACGAGCCCAGCCTGGAAATCCCCTGGGAGTACGACTACACGGGCGAGCCGTGGAAGACCCAGGCGGCCGTCCGTGAGACCCAGCAGGACCTGTACTTCAACGCCCCGGTCGGCTCGTTCGGCAACGACGACCTCGGAGCGATGAGCTCCTGGTACGTCTGGTCCGAGCTCGGCATGTACCCGGAGACCCCGGGCGCCGACACGCTGGCGCTCGGCAGCCCGGTGTTCCCGGTGGCGATGGTGACCTTCGGCAACGGTAAGACCGTGCAGATCAACGCCCCCCAGGCCGCCAAGGACGCGCAGTACGTGCAGGCGCTCGACGTCAAGGGCAAGGAGTGGAACGCCCCCTGGCTGACCTACCAGCAGTTCAAGAGCGCGGGCATCGTCGACTTCACGCTCGGCACCCAGCCCAACAAGTCCTGGGCGTCCGACCCGTCCGCGGCGCCGCCGTCAGACACCACGGGTGGCAGCCGGGTGCTGGCCGCGACCGGTCCCTCCAGCGACGGCCTGGTGCTCCAGCCGGGCACGTCCGGTGACGGCACGCTCGACGTGACCAACCTCGGCAGCAAGGCCGTCACGGTCGACTGGACGGCGGCAGCGCCCTCCGGCGTCACGTTGGACACGGCGTCCGGCTCGGTGCAGGTGCCCGCTTCGGGCAGCGCCGAGGCGAAGATCCATGTGACGGCGGGCGCGGACGAGGGAACGTTCCCGGTCACCTTCGCGCTGACCGACCACAGCACGGGTGCGGCGCTGAGCGGGGCGACCCTCCGTGTGGCCGTGGCCAAGGCGGGTGAGCTGTGGCCGTTCGACACCAACGAGGGCATCTACCCCGATGGCGCGAGCTTCTCGGGCGGCTTCGACGGCGGCGGCTGGGCGTTCTCGCAGAACGCGCTGTCGGCGGCGGGCGTCGCGAGCGGCTCCACCGTCACGGTCGACGGCATCTCCTACATCTGGCCGACGGCGAAGTCCGGTCAGCTGGACAACTTGGAGATGGCCGGCCAGACCATCCCGATGCCGGCCGGTACATCGGGTGCGTCGCTGGGTCTGCTGGGTACGGCGACCAACGCGCCGACCGACGGCAGCGGGGTCTCGGGCACGATGACCGTCACCTACACCGACGGCACCATATCCAAGGCGACGGTGGGCTTCTCGGACTGGACGCTCAACGCCGGTTCGAGCAAGCCGATGGCAGATGACACGACGGCCGTGACGACGGGCTACCGGAACACCGGGAGCGGTGGCCGGGACGGCGTGAAGACCTACGTCTTCGCCACGAAGGTCCCCCTCGACGCGTCCAAGCAGGTGGCGTCGATCACGCTGCCGGTGACGGGTTCGACCGGTACCGACCACCTGTTCGCCTACGGCTTCGGCCAGTGAGGCACGGCAGGCGCTGACGACGGCGGGCCGGCTCCCGGGCGCGAGCCCAGGAGCCGGCCCCCCGTCCATGCGCACCAGCACACCGCCGGACCTCTGTTGCAAAGCCCCGGCTTGAGGTCAGGCTCGGCAGCAACTATCCCCAGACAGCACTGAATCGCCCGCCCCGGCCACCGCCACCAACCTCCAGGCCCACCGGATCCGACGACGGCCCGTCCTCGGCGGCCTGATCAATGAGTACCGCCATGCTGCCTGACCGAATGGCATCGCCGCAGCGCACAGCATCGAATCGTATTTTCGAGTGGCAGAGCGTCGGCGGGGCCTCCGCGCTCCGTGTCCTACTCAAGGCCCCCTCAGGTCACGTCGTTTTGCCCGTCGGCGCGCTCGTCGTCAGCGTCCGGCTGCACGGGCAGCGCCTGGCTGGCGGACACCGATTCCACTTCGCCGATGTCCTGCGGTGTGAAATCGAGGGCGGAGGTCTCGTCGTCGCCGGGGCTCTCTGCCCTTCTTCGGGCCTTGCGACGGTCATTGAGAAGCGAAAAGACGACGGCGGCGAAATAGAGCACCCAGATCGGCGCGGCCAGCGCCAGCATGGTCAGCGGGTCCGTGCTCGGCGTCGCCACAGCCGAAAAGACCGTGATCCCCACGATCATGCCGCGCCACCAGCCGAGTATCCGCCGGCCGGACAGCACTCCGGTGAGGTTCAGCATCACCAGCAGCAGCGGCATCTCGAAGGAGAGACCAAAGACGACCACCATGCGGGTGATGAGGTCGAGCAAATCGTCCAGCGGCAGCAGGTTGTCCACCCCGTGCGGGGTGAAGCCGATCAACACCTTCGCGGTCGTGGGCAGCACC
The DNA here is from genome assembly GCF_053598275.1 of Streptomyces sp. NPDC001156. Lineage (NCBI taxonomy): Bacteria > Bacillati > Actinomycetota > Actinomycetes > Kitasatosporales > Streptomycetaceae > Streptomyces > Streptomyces sp. NPDC001156. The sequence goes on from NZ_JBSFJX010000096.1 coordinate 18,123, forward strand.
TTGTAGGCGAAGAAGGCGCCGCCGAAGAACAGCGGGACGCCCGCGCCGACGAACGCGTAGGCGTATTTCCGCTCGTGTTTGTGCAGGCCGGGGGCAACGAACGCCCACAGTTGGTACAGCCATACCGGCGAGGCCAGCACGACGCCAGCCATCAGGGACACCTTCAGCGCCAGGGTGAAGGGCGCGAGCAGACCGTTGATCGTGATCCGTGCGCAGGTGGTCTGCGCGGTCTGCTTGGCCAGATCGGCGAAGGACGTCGGGCAGCCGACCGAGTCCAGCACCGGCTTGGTGAAGAAGTTTATGATGCCTTTGTAGTAGAAGGCCGCGGCGATCGTGACGATCAGGGCGGCAAGGAGGGCCTTGGCAAGCCGGTTGCGGAGCTCGCGAAGGTGCTCCGCGAGCGGCATCCGCCCCTCGGGATCCTTCTCCTTGTTGCGGGCTGACTGGGGCACGCCACGTCCTCGTCTCGTGCGGCAGACCGGAGACCACCGGCTCTGCGTTTGTACTTGATCCTCTCCGTCACCCGGTGGGGCGCGAGCTCGCCACGCGCTGGTTGCGGCCGGGCAGCGCGTCCAGGAGCCAGTTAGGCCACCACTTACCGCGAGCTGATCTGCCCTGCCCGGCCCGAGGGTGGGCGGCTCACGAAGGTCCTCAGATCGTCGACTGTTACGCGCTGTGCTCGGGCCAGGAAACAGCGCTGCTGCGGCCAAGACGCCGACCGATACCGCAGACAACGACGCGGGCGGCCCGACAGGACAAGAGGTGAGCCGGCCGGGAAAGCTGCGGGCAGCGTCTGGTGCGGGGATGAGCCAGAGGCGCGCAGGAGCGGGCTCAGTCTCAGTGACTGGTCGTGCTGTCCGTGGGCGCGGTGCGGCCGGTGGCGGTGTCTCGGGGAGCGTCCGAGATCGTCCGCGGTCCCGGTCCCGGTCCCGGTCCCGGTGCAGGCTCAGGCTCGGGGCGTGGCTCGTTTGAGGCGCCGTCGTCCTTCATGGCCTTGGTCTCGTTCTTGAGGATCCGCATGGACTTGCCCAGCGCCCGGGCCGTGTCGGGTAGTTTCTTCGAGCCGAAGATCAAAATCACCACCGCGACCAGGATCAGCAGGTGCCAGGGCTCCAGCGCATTGCGGAACATCGTCACACCACCCCTTCGAAAGCGTCGACCTTCACACCTGCCTCGGCGATCCGTGCCGCTTGTTCCTCCGCGGCAGCGGTGGGAGCGGGAGCGCCATCGACGCATCGTGTCTTGCCGCCCCCAGCATGCCCCCATCGCTCTCCGGGTGCGCGCAGAGCCTCGACCGCTGCGCAAAGAAGCGTCCCGCCCACGACCGGGCATTGCGGAAGGTTGACGCGGCGGGAGGCGCACACCTTTGGCCGCGGACGACGGCCCGCTGCCGTGGGCGGGCGCGTCCGGCCCGGTTGTCCGTTCGCCGGTGCGGCGAAGAGTTCCCTTTCCGCGTCCCGGCCGCACTCGGCGGGGACTTCACGCTGCTGGACGCGGTCGATGTCCACGACCCGGCGGGGCTCGACACCGAGGGATGGCTGGCACTTGTCGTCACAGAGGGGGATCCGCGGGAGGTGGCCGGACGGGCCGGGGTGTGTGCCCGCGGTCTCGTGCGCGGGCGCCTGGGAGGAGGTTTCCCGGTGCACTTGGCACGGAAGTTTCACCGGTGTCCGCCGCCTGCGCCATCGGGAGGTTCCCACGGCGTCGTCCAGCCAGGCCTGACAAGTGAATTCGTCGCCCGTCGCCGCCGTTGCCGCGGGGAGCTCGACCGGCAACGGGTGTACGGCGAGGCGTAGTTCGCCGTCTGTGACCTGCATGGCCACTTGCGCCGGCTGCCCGGCTCGCGGAATGTGCGGGGGCGTTTGGGCCGGATGGACGCCCAGCCGCTGCCCCTGGGAGCAACCACGTTCGGGGACCTGGAACAGCTGATGTGTCGTCGCGTTCGGCCACGGTGCGTTCATCGGCATTCCCTGGTGTGACCGTTCCTGTCGGCGGCTGGCGCGATGTTCACGTATGGCTGTCGGGCGTGGGAGGCGAGGGAGTGGAGTTGGCAGGGTGCTGCGGGAGCGTGCCGGGTGTCGATGTCCTTGCGGGGCATGTGTCCTTCTTCGGGTCGGGTCGGGTCGATTCAGATTCCGGGGCGCTCGGCGGCCGTCCAGGCGGCGTACTCCTGGCGGACGTAGAGGCGGCGGCTGCGGGCGAGCCTGATCGCGTGGGGGTGGTGCGGGCCGGCCACCAGGTCGGGATGGCGGCGGTCGTGCAAGACGAGTTGTTCGGCGGTTTCTGCGGCGGCTGCGACCGGGCCGGGGCTGGGGTCGTCCAGGGCCATCCGGTCCATGAGGGCGGCCCGGCGGAGCAGCCAGGCGCGTTCGGCGGCCGTCGCATCGACCGGGGGGCCGGTGACGGGCCGGGCCTGGCGGCCGTCGCGTTCGGCTCCGAGAGCGAGCACTTGGTGTATCTCGCGGCGCAGGGCTGGTGCATTCGCGTACGCCTTGTGCGGGGCGCCGATGTCCTCGCCGCTGTTCGGGGTGACGTCCACGCTCACACCTCCACCGGTACGCAGGGGCCGGAACCGCAGCGTTGACACAGCACCGTGTCGTGGTCGGGATCGCCGTGATCAAGGGCGGATGGGTGTGCCGCGGACCGCATGGGCACCTGGGCCGGGCCCGGGCAGCCGTCGATGGGGCACGGCTTGTGGGTCCCGAAGGCCCACTCGGCGAGGTCATCGGGTGACCCGGCGCCGCAGCCGCCCCTGGTGACCCGCTGCTGTGCTGCAGTGCGGGCCCTGGCGGGGGGTCGCAGCTCGTGCGGAACGTCCTGCCCGGTCATGACGGGCACCTGAGGCAGGCGCGGACTTCGCGGCCGCTGCGAGTCTGGTGGACCTCGGTCGACTGGGCGAGGTACTGGACGATGCCGGTGCCGCGGCCGTGTTCGTCGGGGGCGATGTCGGGGCGATGGCGTTCCACGGTCGTGCCGGAGTCGGTGACCACAATGTGCAGAGTGCCGTGGTCGAGGACGAGCAGCAGGGTCATGCGCTCGCGGCCGTACTGCGCGGCGTTGGCGGCGAGTTCGTCGACGATGAGAACGGCGGAGTCCCGCTGGCTTGCGGGCACACACCAGGTCTCCAGCAGATCGGCCGCGAAGTGACGAGCGGCGGAGACGTGCGCCTCCTGCGCGGGCAGGGTGAGCAGCGCCTGGTGGCGGCAGCGCTGGCCGAGCAGTGAACTCGTGCTGGGGGAATCGGTCACAAACATGGTCTTCTGGCTCTTCTGTGGAGGTGCGGCGACCGGAACGGGGGAGACCGCCAACAACTTCGGGGGCGGTCGATGGGCCCGGATCCTGCATGGGCGCGCTCATTCAGTTCCACGGGCGACGCATGCCGAACGGTTCGGGTTACTCGCCCCTTTTGTTCGACTTCTTGTGAGTCATGTCAGTGCCAGTGGCCTGGCTGGACACACTCGCCTCTGCCGGAGCGATTCCTTACTCGGCCGGACCAGGCGCGGGCAGCTGGGTCTCCTCGCTCGTGGTCTTTCGGACGGCCTCGCGGGAACCTCATGCCGTAGAGCCGGACGAACGTCCCTGCACGCATCTCGGCTCGGTCGCGGCCCTCGGCGTGCAGACATCCTGGATCCTCTTCTCCGGGCTGCACGGGCTTGGGAGGAAAAGGAAAGTTGAGGTCGCCGGCTGTTTGGTGAACTGCATACCTCTGCTCACACGCGGGAGTGGGAACACCTCGGCCGGTCCGTTGTAAAGACCAGGGCGGCGCCACCGGCCACCCGGATAGGGAGTGCATGCCCCGTCGGCGCATTCACCTGGTTCCTCCGAGGATGCCCTGGCCTTCAGGCTGGGGAGGAATCGGACTCCTGCGGAGCAGGGCAGGCAACGGGGTTTCGCCTCCAGGGCGAAAGACCGTCCACGCGACCGGGTAAGCTGCTCGGTGTGCGTTGCGAGAACCAAGCGCGCACACCGTGCTGAGCGAGAGCCAGGCTGGCACAGCAACTCCTTTGCTTGTAGTACCGAACCGGGCAGGTTCCGACCCGGCTGGTGTTGAGGGTGTAAGACCCGTGGGTCCGTTGGGCCCGCAGGCAGCCTGAGCCAGGAATCCCCTGCTTCAGCGGAGGGAGGGTTCAAGCATCAAGTCGGTTGAGGATGGGGCCGGATCCGGGGGCGAGGGTGATCAGGGCCCGGAAGCCGTCGGCGCGCCGCGAGAAGGGCCAGGTCGCCGGGTTCGGCCTCCTCTCGGTGGAGGTCGAGGTGCGTGCCGCCCGCCCCCGGATAGCCGTACCCCTCCATGTACGCGGGCGGCACTCGAGGGGGCCCGTCGCGGGGTGGCCGGCCTGCCACTGCCGGAAGCCGCGTGACGGGAGCAGGTCAGAGCCCCACGACCGAGCCGCAGAACTGCCCCGGTGCCGTCACAGTCCCCCGATGACAGGTTGTGCAGCCGAAGCGGCCGCAGCACCTGACCGGCCCCCGGGGATGTGTGACACCACGGCGGCCAGATCGACTGGATGACCGCTTGTGCCCGCCCCTCGACCCGCCGGTCGTGCACCCGGACGGCCTTCACCGTGATCCGCTCGGCCGCGGAGGTGACTTTTCCCGGTCGGTGGCAGATGCTTCGACCACCAGCCGCCTGCACGTGGCGCCGATCAGCCCCTCGGCCATAGAGGTGCCGGTGGCGGCCTCCGAGGCCGTCACCGCGTTCATCCGCCGGTGCCCTTGTCGGACGATCTCGCCGATCCCGGAGCCATGCGGCGTGGTGGCATCGGTCGTTGATGGTGATCACGAGCGTGCCTGTGCAGCCGATGTCACGAGCACGAGCCTCATCGTTGGCCATCGGCTGGAAGTCCTCAGCGCGCTCCTCCAGTCTGGTCCACCGGTCTTGAGGCGGCTCGCTGCCTGTCGCCGCCTCGGGTCACGTCCACGGCCCGACCCGTCGGTGGCGTGGGTACCGTTTCTTCGTGAGTGAGCACCATGTATCTGCCCCATCCACGGACGCCGGTCCTGCGCGGCAACAGAGCGTCCCGGGGGATCTGGCGCCCCGCGAGGACGCCTGCGACGCGGTGCATCGTGGCTGGTGGTAACGGTGGTCACTTCGAATGAAACGCACCCCGGTGGCGACGTTTACTTGGCCTCTTGTGCCGCGGTGCGCTCACACCCGGGAGCTGGGGTCGCGTCACTGGGCGGCGAGGGCGCCGAGTGACGCGACCGTCCTGGCCTGGTCTCACGCCCGCATGGTGACCAGCTTCTGACCGTTGCCTGCGAGGATCTCAAAGTGCTCGATGGCTCCTGGGGACAGGGCAACCGCCCCTGGGATCGTGGTGCCGGGAGGGTACTCGCCCGCCCGCCAGGTAGCGCCGTCCGTCCTGGCTCCGCCGGGCCCGACCGCCTGCAGCCGGCAGGTGATTCCGGCGGGCGCACCCTTGGCGGAGACCTGCAGGACACTGCCCCAGGCAGAGGGGTAGACCTTCACCGAGGCGGAGACGCCGGTGGTGGCGTCGCTTCCGGAGAAGGTGCGCCAGGCAGTCGGCGCGGTCGGCCCGGGCGGCGTCGCCTGACTGCCCACGGTTCCGATGGCCGCCAGCCATGTGCCGCCGGCCGCTGCCGCGATGAACGTCAGGGAGGCGGCGGCGCCGGCCAGTTGCAGACGCCAGGTCCTTCGGCGCCGGGCCGCGGCCTGCTGCAGCAACCTCTCCAGCACACCCGCCTGTGGTGCCTGCGCTACCACAGGCACGGCGGGCCGTGCGGGCGAGGTGCCTTGCGCGCTTTCGGCTGCCCGCGCCACCAGCTGGTCGGCCAGGTCCCCGTCGGCCGCCGGTACCGTTTGGCCTGAGGCTTCGGCTTCGGTCACCGTCGCCAGCAGCGCGGGCAGTCCCGTCAGCTGGGTGTGTTCGGCTCGGCATTCGGCGCATTCCGCGAGGTGGACGCGCACTTGTTCCATTTCCGCCGGCGGCAGTGTGCCCAGGACGTATCCTCCCAGCGCCAGCCGGAGGGCGTCGTGCTCCGCACTCATGGTCGCCACCTCCTGCGCGCCGCGGTCATGGCTCGATTCCCCGTTCCTGCAGCGCCAGCCGCAGGGCGTGCAGGGCGTAGTACGTCCGTGACTTCACGGTGCCCAGCGGGATGCCCAGCACCTGTGCGGCCTCGGCCATGGTCCGGCCCCGGTAGTAGGTCTCCAGCAGGACGGCGCGGTGGTCGGGGGACAGCGTCCGGACGGCGTCGGCCACCGCCCAGCTCTGCAGTGCCTGCTCGATCTCGTCCTCGCCCGTTGTCTGCTCGGCGGCTCGTTCCAGCACGTCGCCGACGACCTCGGCCGGCCTGGCCTGCCGGGCCCGGTGGGCGTCGATGACCACGTGCCGGGCGACCGTACACAGCCATGCCCGGGCCGGGCCGCGTGCGGGGTCGAACGCGGCGGGATGCTGCCACGCTCGCAGCAGTGTCTCCTGCACCACATCCTCCGCCCATTGCCGATCTCCTGATGTCAGTCGCAGTGCGTAGTGGAACAGGGGCCCTGCGTGCTCCGCGTAAAGAGTGCGGAGCAGTTCCTCATCCGCGGTCGAAAGGGTCCCTTTACCAGAGACACGGTGCGCGGAACGATCCAGATCGGTCCTTGAACCACGTTTTCGGGAACTCCGGGACATGAGTCGATCATCGCGCATATGTACTGCTTTGTCCTCTAACGCACGGCGCGGTACAGGTGACGCTCTGCGATCGCCGTGGGCGGCACTCCGTGCCAGGCCTCATGACACCACCAGGACTGTGCGTGCCCAGCGCCCGGGGGAGGGGGCGATGCCACGAACTCCCATAAAAAGTGCATTTAGGTCGAACCGTGAACCCCTGCCGTCCGTGGAGCCAGACGAGAGCGAACTTACGCGCAGTTCCTCATCAATACCCCACGGACAAAGGACGGATCAGAGGTGACCGAAATACTCCACGCGAGGCACGCGCTCCTTGCGCCAGCCCCGCTCACCCCACCCCCGGGCCTCGAAGTCGGCGTCACTGCCCAGCCGCGGCCCGTCCCCAGCGCACACCACGGTGACGGCTCTACGCGCACAGCGATCGAGGGCAGCGCAACCACCGGGGCGGAACTTCACCCGGCCCAGCGTGCGCACTGCCCGTATGGGCACCGCCGGTTCGCGATGAGTCACTCGCGGCTCCCCGCTCCGGGAACTGCCGCATGCGGCCTGCACTTTCGCGGCGCGCAAGGGCGGACGCGCAGCGCGGAGCACGTCGACGCGAGCGACCGGCACGGGGCAGCACCCATGCTCGATCGCTGGGTCCGTGCACACGCCCATGAACCCGGCATCCACCACATATCCCCGCGGTTGCGTGCACCCGGCGCAGTCCCCGTCTCCGCCTGATCAGTGAGGAACGGACACCATGTACCTGAACTTTCGCACACCAGGCCGTCGATCACACACTGCGGCCGGGCTGGCCGTCGCCGCCATCGCCACCGCCGGCGCGCTGGGGCTCCTCAGTTCATGCGGCCAGCCCTCGCATTCCTCGTCCACCAGAGCTGGCGCCATCACACCCGGTCCGGGTCAGCACCAGACGGCAGGCATGCCCGGAGCCACGGGGCCGGGGAACACGGCGGGCTCCGCTCCCGGCACCTCGCCAATGCCCAGCATGAGCATGCCCATGAATCCCTCGAGCACCGGCGCGCCGGCCGCACCGGTGACCGGGAACGCCGTGGCGATCAAGAACTTCGCATTCTCCCCGGCCACGCTGAAGGTCAAAGTGGGCACGACGGTGACCTGGACCAATCAGGACGCCGACGCCCACACCGTCACCAGCGCCGGATCGGGCGGCCCGCTGCATTCCGCCGCCCTGACCACCCATGGCACCTACAGCTACACGTTCACCAAGCCCGGCACCTACGCCTATCTCTGCACCATCCATCCGTTCATGACCGGCACCGTGGAGGTGACCTGATGACCGACTACTACGACAGCCACGACGGAGCACCCGCCGACGACACCGGTCAGCCCGATACCGAACACGGCATGAGTCGGCGCCAACTCCTCACACATGCAGGGTGGTTCGGCGGCGCGGTGGTGCTGACCGTGGCCGGAGGAGAGGTGATCAGCCACATCGCGCACTCCCCGGATACCAACACCGGGGCCGCCGCCAGGGCCGTTGCGGCGGGAAGCGGCGCGCTGCGGTTCGTGCAGGTCTCCGACAGCCATATCGGGTTCCAGGGCCCCGCGAACATGGACGTGGCCGGCTCATTCACCGAAGCGATCAACCAGGTCAACTCGCTCGGATTCAGACCTGACTTCGTCATGCACAGCGGCGACCTGACCCACCTGTCCACGGTGGGGCAGTTCGACCAGGTCAAGCAAATGATGGCCGGAATGAAGACAGACCGCATCTTCACCGTGCCCGGCGAGCACGACTCCATCGGCGACGCGGGCCGCGCTTACCGGCGGACCTTCGGCATGGGCACGCTCGGCGATGGCTGGTACAGCTTCGACACCCACGGCGTGCACTTCATCGCCCTGGTCAACACCCTGAGCCTGGAGAAGCTCGGCCATCTCGGCAACGACCAGATCGACTTCGTTCGCAAGGACATCGCCGGACTGTCGTCGGACACCCCCATCGTGGTCTTCAGCCACATCCCGCTGTTTGCCATGTACCCGCAGTGGGGCTGGAGCACCGACGACGCCCTCAAGGTCATCGCCCTCCTGCACCGCTTCTCCTCTGTCACCTGTCTCAATGGGCACGTCCACCAGCTGTTCACCAAGACAGAGGGCAACATCACCTTCCACTCCGCCACCACCACCGCCTACCCCCTGCCCAAACCGGGCCGCGCCCCCGCCCCCACCCCGCAGGTCGTCCCTGCCCGGCAGCTCAAAGAGGCACTCGGCATCCGCAGCGTCGGCTACCGCCAAGGCGACCGCGAACTGGCCATCAAGGACCAGAGGCTGGCATGAACACCCGAAGACTCCTCACCCCCGCCCTGCGGTCGGCGACCGCCGCAACCCTCGCCGCCAGCGGATACATCCACGCCCAGCTCTACATCGAGGAGTACCGCTTCATCCACATCATCGGTCCCCTGTTCCTGCTGCAGGCCAGCGCTTCCTTCTCCCTCGCTGCCCTGCTGCTGATCGGGACACCGCCCCTGCTGCTGAGGACCGCCGCGGCAGGCGTCGCGCTCGGCGCCCTCGGCGGCTTCACCGCCTCGCGCACCGTAGGCGTGTTCGGATTCACCGAGCACGGTCTGCAGCCCGCGCCACAAGCCGTCCTCAGCCTCCTCACCGAAACCGGCACGCTGCTGCTCCTCGCCATCTGGCAGATGACCCTGACCAGACAACACCGCGCCGCCCGACCACCCGTCAGGCCCCCCATCTGGAACCGGGCCACCACCCGCACACCATCCGAGTGAACCACCACCGTGAATCCACCGGGATGCCGGCATCCTGGCTCGGGTGCGGCGGGACCGGCGAAGCCACACACCGCCGCACGAGCCACCACTACAGGACGACATGGCAGCGCAGGGCGACCACGCGGTACTCACCGGTTGCCAGGACTTCGTGTCGGCTCAGGCACTGCACGCCCTGCTGCTTGCCGACGCCCCCCTCGCTCAGCCTGACCACCCCTACCAGGCTGCGCGAGCCACAGGCGGACAGCGGCGTAGATGCCGTACGCGAACCGACAGGCCGGCGTGGCGCACCGTCTGCGTCCCGGCACCGCCACCCCAGCCGTGCCGCGGCTGCAGTACACCCGCCCGCGGACACCGGCATCGTCCAGAGGCGGGCCGGCCGCATCGTTCGCGACGTCGGCTTCGCCGCCGAACGCACCAACGACCTTCCCGACGCTGTCTGCGCCGCATGCCGCCCTTCCCGAACCAAGGAGATCTCCCATGCACCTGGAACCGCGCCCAGGAATCGCCTGGCCCAGCCCGCAGCTCCGCGAACTGAGGAACGCCGTGCGCATCCTGCTCGGCTTGGACGACGACACGGCCGTCATGATCCGCCAACTCACCTGTGGCGAACTCGGCTGCCCACCGCTGGAAACGGTCATCGAGGTGCTGCCCATGGACGGCAAGGCCCACCGCTGGACACTCCACCGCCCCGCCGACCAGATCACCGAGAACGACCTGCGGGCCACCCTGCTCCACCATCGCCCGAGCTGACCGGAACCTGGCCTGACCTCTCGTCCGCAATCTCCTTGGGCCGGCTCCGCGGTTCCGAAGATCTCGATGGATTCTTCGTCCGACAGCAAGGCGCACGGTTCGACGACGCCCACCGATTGCGCCCGCTTGTCGGTAATCAACGCACCGTCCAGTGCTGCGGAGTTGAAGGCTCCCCCGCCTTCAGGCGGGGGAGCCTTCAACGGCTTGGGTCGACCGTCGGTGGGCATCGGGAACCGGGCAGCCGGGGCCGGGCTGTGTGCCTCAGTTGGCCAGGAAGGACAGCACGTCAGCGAGGGGCATGGTGGATGCGGGATCGAGACGCATGATTTCGCCTCGAAAGGACCGCACCTCCACCCAGCTCTGCGATGCTGCCTGCGGCAGCACGTCCATCAGCTTCTTGAGGTCGGCCGGCCGGTAGACCTTGAATGCCTGCGTTCGTCGATATGGCGACGGCTGGACATCGAAGCGCAGGTCCACCACGGGCTGCGGCGATCGGCCCCAGTGGCTGTAGGGCAGCGCGGCGTGACCGTGGATCCGGGCGTCGACCAGCACTTCCGGGTCTTCGTGCCCGATCTCGCAGTTGAAGACGGGGAAGGCCGTTGCCACCCGAGGCGCCGCTGCCCGGTATGCGGCGCAACCTCGCCCCAGTGCCGACGAGCAGAACAGCGCGTGGTCGAAGGATCCCACCAAGCTCGGCAGGGGCACCTTGTGGTGGGACCGCCCGTCGAAGGCCAGGTCACGCCTGGAACAGAGGAACTCCAGGAACGTAGCGACGACGCCGTCCTGGTGGCTGCCGGCTCGGACCGTGAAGCGGACCGCGCTGCGCCCATGATCGCGCAGTACGTAGTACTCGTAGAAGCCCCTCGGATGGTCGGGTGTGTGGGCGCAGCGGTAGACCTGGTCGAAATCGTCGACCGGCAGGTACTGGGCTATGGGGGCGTGGGGGCGGGTGGCCCTGGTGATGACGTCCAGGACCGGTGTCTCGGCATCGGCTTCCGCCGGGTCGCAGCGCGGGTCGACCTCGGTGAAGCCCTTGCGGAGGCGGTCGTTGATCTTGCGTGCCACGTGGCGCCGTGCTTGCTCCTCGTCGTCGAGCATCGTTGTGCTCGCCTTGCCCGGGGTTCGGTCGGAACCCCACCTAAGAAAGCAGCGGATCCCTTCCTGACGGATCTCCCAGTACTCGAGCGTGGCCTCTTGCCGCTCGAACCGCCGCCATCTGGGCACCTGGCCTCCCACACCCCGTCTCGCGGTCTGCCTCCGCCAGGACCGCACGCGGGTGACCCTATCGCTCGCACGCCTGCGAGCAGCCCCGACCTTCCATTGCTCCGACGGCCGGAGACTGCCGCTTCAGCTTGGGGCCTGCTTGACAGGCGGATGCGTTGGGACAGTTGCTGCGTCATGCCATCGTGGGCAGCTCACTTGCCGCGCGCCTCCGCGAGGGCGTGTGCCACAAGTGCGTTGGCGTGGCCGTGGCCCAGACCGTGCTCAGTCTTGAGCCAGTTCACAAGCTCCATGTGCTTGGTCAGAGGCGAGGAGCGGATGAGGTCCTTCCACTCCGCTATCGGGCGACCGTACTTCTTCTCGATGGAAGGGAAGTAGCTGGCAGGGCCCTTGACGGTGTCAGTCATGTCGGCAGTGTCCCGTCTGTCTGTGCCCGATGTTCTTGGACTGCTGGCAGCACCACAGAAACATCCATCTGTGGGGCGGTGTTGTCGCTCGTATGACCGGTGAAAGCGACTCAAGTCATCGGCCGATGAAGGTGTGCTGCGTCACACTTCGGATCTCTGACTGCCCTGCCACGGGATCCGATGTCGGCGGCGCCTGAATCGTGACCCACTTCCGGAGGCGCGTTCGTAGCGGCCCCAGATGAACTGGAAGAACAGGTTCGCGACCTCGGGTTCGAAGGGGATGTCGCCGACCTCGTCGACCACGATCAACGGGATCCGACCCAGCCGGCTCAGCTCATCGCTCAGACGACTGGCTTGGTGGGCTTCAGCGAGGCGGGTGACCCACTGGGCGGCGGTAGCGAAGGCAACTCGATGGCTGGCCTGACAGGCCCGGATGCCGAGCCCGGTGGCCAGGTGGGTCTTATCGATGCCGGGAGTGAAGGCGATCGACTGCAACATCTTCGTGCGGTCTTGCCGTGTGAGGTGAGGGTCGTCGCGGAGACACACCCGTTGTGCGGGAAGCTGCTGTCGGCGAAGTCGTTCAAGCGGTGGAACGGCGTGTTGCTGTTGGTGGTCGACCTGCCGGACGGCTCGCCGGGAACGATCCGGGCGGATGCCACCGATGTCATGGGGCCCGGGACGGAAGCCGCCGGAGGCGATGTGGTGCTGAATGCGGCCGGGCTGCGGGAGCTGTATCGGCTCGTGCACCAACTGGCGACTTCACACAACGTGGCCATCTGATCACGAAAGCACAAGTAGGTTCGCCTCGTCCTGATCGCGCGACGATTCGAGAGAGGCGAACCCACTTGTGTGCCATGAGAGTAGCGCCCCCATGCCAACTTTCCCTTGGTCTGGGAGATTTGACCACGCCGGAAAGCCGCTGGCAGGACCTTCCCGAGGCCGCCCGCGGCCACGCTCTCGTGCTGCTGGCCAGGCTCATCGCCCGTGGTGCCCTCGCCCGGCCGGTCGAGGGCAGCGGTGCGGAGGCGGACGATGAGCGATGAGACACCGTCCGGGATCTTGGGGGCGTCCCTGCTGCTGTCCGTGGACAAGGTGCGGACCTCGCACCGCTTAAGGGACGCGTACGTCTATGTGCGCCAGTCCACCCCCTCCCAGGTGATCAACCACACCGAGTCGCTGGCCCGCCAGTACGAACTGCGCGAACGCGCCGTCGCGCTGGGCTGGCCCGCGCACCAGGTCGTGGTGATCGACGCGGACCTGGGCCGCTCCGGTGCCAGGACCGACGGCCGGCTCGGCTTCAAGGAGCTGGTCGCCGACGTCGGCCTGGGCAAGGTCGGCATCGTACTGGGCATCGAGGTCTCCCGCCTGGCCCGCAACAACGCCGACTGGTATCAGCTGCTCGACCTGTGCGCGCTGACCGACACCCTGATCGCGGACGCCGACGGCGTCTACCACCCCGCCAACTTCAACGACCGCCTCGTCCTCGGCCTGAAGGGCACCATGTCGGAGGCCTTATGCCGATCTCGGCATAAGGCCTCTTATGCGGACCCTGCTGTTATGCCGAGGTGGCGGCCGGGAGCCGTCATGGCGACAGCGCCCGGCCGTAGGTGAGCGGCATAATCTACAG
>NZ_JBSFJX010000097.1:0-31268 GCF_053598275.1 Streptomyces sp. NPDC001156
CCCCAGGGACAAGAACTCCGCCCGCGTGATGCTGGTCCGGGCAGGTTGGAACCCGGACGGTGCTGAGGGCGTAAGACCTCCTGGTCCGCTGGACCCAGAGGCAGCCTGAGCCGTAAATCCCCGCTCAGCCCCGGAGGGTGGACAATCCCCTCCCTTCAACGAGGGGAGCCTTCAAATACCGCACCTCGGGCACGGCGACGCCGCCCGCTTCGTAGGGCTCCTCGGCGCCGTCGGCGTGGAACCCGGCCCGCTCGTAGAAACGCCGGGCGCTGGCGTTCTCCCTCAGGACCCACAGGAACATACGGGCATAGAAGGGCGCGCACTGCCGTACCGACGTCTCCAGCAGCGCCCGCCCGATCCCGTTCCCGAGGTGGGCGGGGTCGACATAGATCGCGTACAGCTCGGCATCGGCGGTGCGCATGTCGCCGTCCCGGTACGGGCCGTGCACCGCCCAGCCGACGATCTCGCCGTCCCGCTCGGCCACCAGATTCACCACACCGTCGTGACCGTCGTCGCGGAAGCGGGCGCGCCTCTTCTCGGCGTCCGCGGTCACGCTCAGCGCGTCGAGGTACGGCTGCGGCATGAGCCCCCGGTAGGCGGAGCGCCAGCCGTGGACGCGTATCTCGGAGACGCGATCGCAGTCGGCGAGGGTCATCGGTCGGATGCGTGGCGGCTGGTGGTCCATGGCCACACCCTAGGCAACGGGGCGGCGGGGAAAGACGTCCGTCCGTCAGCCCACCACCGCGTACGCCTCGATCTCCATGAGGAACTCCGGTCGCACCAGCGCGGCCACCTGCACCGCCGACGCGGCGGGCAGCCGGTCGTCCGGTATGTACGCGGCGCGAGCCGCGCGGATCGCCGGCATATGGGCCATGTCCGTGACGAAGAAGGTCAGTTTGACCACGTCGTTGAAGGTGGCCCCGGCGGCGGCCAGGCAGCGCCGCAGGTTCTCGAAGACCTGCCGTGCCTGGGCCGCCGGGTCGCACTCGCCGACGAGTTCGCCGTGCTCGTCGAGCGGAAGCTGGCCGGAGATCGCGACGAATCGTCCGGTGCCGATCACGACGTGGGTGTACGCGGCGGCGGGGGCGACCCCGTCGGGGGCGGGAATCCTGGTCGGCTCACTCATGGGTCCATGGTGGACCAAGGGTCCGACAACGCCCCCGACGGGTCGGTCGGGCGGCTTAGCCGCGGAAACCGAGCAGGCCGTGCAGCGTTGAGCCGCGTTCGAGGGTGGAGGCTGCCTTGGTGCTCGTCGGATCCGGATCGGGCAGTTTCTGGCAGACCGCGTCGATGTCCCCGGAGCCGCGCGGCACTGTGCCGTCCGTGAGGTAGTCCGCCAGGTACTGGTCCAGGCACGCGTTCCCGCTCAGCGCGATGCCGTGGTTCCCGCCGCCCTGCTCGACCACCAGGCTGGAACCGCGCAGCAGATGATGAACCGTCATACCACCCTGGAAGGGCGTCGCCGCGTCGTTGGTCGCCTGGAACAGGAGCGTCGGCGGCAGCGCGTCGTTGGCGACGTCCACCGGCCGCAGCGAGGACGTCCTCCAGAAGGCGCACGGCGCGTTGTACCAGGCGTTGTTCCAGGCCATGAAGGGCGCCTTGGCGTACACCGCCCAGGTGTCCTTGCGCCACTGCGCCCAGTCACGCGGCCAGGAGGCGTCACGGCACTGCACGGAGGCGTAGATGCTGTAGCCGTTTTCGCCCGCGGCGTCGATGGCGCCGATGCTCTTGTAGATCTTCACCAGCGGATCGGGGTTCTCGTCGTTCAGGTACGCCGCGAACGCCGTGGCCAGACGAGGCCAGTAGCCGTTGTAGTAGCCGCCGGGCATGAAGGTGTCCTCCAGTTCGGAGGCGCCCACCGTGTTCTTGGCGGGGTTCTTGGCCAGCGCCGCCCGCATCGCGTACCACTTGGCCTCGACCTGGGCCGGATCGGTGCCGAGCCGGTACCTCGCGTCGTGCTTGGCGACCCATGCCAGGAACGCCAGATGGCGGTCGTTGAACGCGTAGTCCTGCTGGATGTTGTCCTCGTACCAGACGCCCGTGGGGTCCACGATGGAGTCGAGTGCGAACCGGCGCACCCGCTGCGGGAACAGCTTCGCGTAGACGGCTCCCAGGTAGGTGCCGTACGAGTAACCGAAGTAGTTGAGCTTCGGCGTGCCGAGCGCCTCCCGGATCGCATCCATGTCGCGCACCGCGCTGACCGTGTCGAGGTACGGCAGCAGCCCCGCGTACTTGGTGGCGCACGCCTCGGCGAAGGAGGCGACCCGGGAGAGGTTGGCCCTCTCCAGGGACGGCAGGCGGGGCACCGAGTCCGGGCGGACCGGGTTGAAGTAGCCGCGCTCGCAGTTCAGCGCGGGCTTGCTGTTGCCCACGCCCCGGGGGTCGAAGCCGATCACGTCGTACTGCGCGGCCACCGCCTTGGGCAACGCGGACGCCACGTATCCGGCCAGCTTCAGACCGCTGCCGCCGGGGCCGCCGGGGTTGACCAGGAGCGGTCCCTGGTGGTTCTTCGCGGTGTGCGGGACCCGGGACAGGGCCAGGGTGATCTGCTGTCCCCTCGGCCGCGCGTAGTCGAGCGGGACCGTCACCGACGCGCACTGGAGCGCCGGATAGCTGGTGATGCCGCAGTTCTTCCAGGTGGGCTGCGCCGCTTGCGGGGCGTCCAGTGCGCGGGGTGCGCTCGCGTCGGCCGGGACGGCGGCGAGCGTCCCGGCCACCATGACGGCGGCGCCGCACAGCACGGCTGCGCGTGTTCTCATGTCAGGCCTCCCAGGGCGGAGGGGTTCGGACCACGAGTGTCTGGTCCTCGCCGCATGGTCCCGGGAGAGCCCGCCGGGAAAGGCGTGTTGGGGCCGTGGTTGACCCGATTGGGCCGTGGGAAGCGCTCGGATGCTCCTGAAGTGGCGTCAGGGATGCGCCGGGAGGGCGCCCGGAGGACGATCCCCCGGCCCGGTCGCCGCCCGAGTGCCGCGCCCTGCACTTCGCCCACCTGCCCAGCGGGGCGCGTACCGCGCAACTCAACCGTGAGGTCACGTAGCTCAGTTGATGGAGCATCGCTCATATAAGCGGTTGAGATTGTTGGTTCGAGCCCCGTCGGCGTCGCCCAACGCCGGGATTGCTCCGTCACAGCTGAGCGTCACGACCGCCGGCGCGGTGCGCCCGGTCAAGCGCCGTCGATGCGGTCGCGCAGCGCCCGGCCTTGTACAGGGCCGTGGCCCGGGCCAACGGGGATCTCGTGTTCTGCCCGGCGTCGTCTCGACCGCGCGGCCGGAAGAGTCTCATGCCCGGAGCATACGGATGCTGCGC
Organism: Streptomyces sp. NPDC001156; assembly: GCF_053598275.1. NCBI lineage: Bacteria > Bacillati > Actinomycetota > Actinomycetes > Kitasatosporales > Streptomycetaceae > Streptomyces > Streptomyces sp. NPDC001156. Next base: position 3,307 of record NZ_JBSFJX010000097.1, read on the forward strand.
ACGCCAGTTCGAGGAAGTGGCGAGAGCCGGTCGACGGGCCCACCCGGTCCGAGGGGGCAGGCGGGCAGCGTGAACTCTCACCAACACCGCGAGGGCGCTCCCTGGAGTGTCGTCAGAGGTGCGCCCGTAAGGTCTTCAGAGGAGCGAGAGTTGGGTCGCGCCAGCCGGTGCCGCCGCCGGTTCCGGTGTCAGGGGTTCGGGCTGGCGGATCCGGCGCGGCATCCCCGGGCGTGTGGGACCGATGCCGTACTCCTCGGCCAGTTCGTGCACCTGACGGGTGATCCGTCGCTGATACCACTTCGGTGCGTAGGCGCCCTCCGCGTACAGCCGCTCGTAACGGCGCACGAGATAGGGATGCCGTTGCTCCAGCCATGCCATGAACCACTCGCGGGCGCCCGGTCGCAGATGCAGTACGAGCGGTGTCACGGAAGTGGCCCCGGCGGCCGCGATCGCCCTTACGGTGGCGCGCAGTTGGGCCGGGTGGTCGCCCAGGAACGGGATCACCGGCGCCATCAGCACACCGCAGCCGATGCCGTGCTCGCTCAGGGTGCGCACCACGTCCAGCCGGCGCTCCGGGGCGGGGGTGCCGGGTTCGACGGTGCGCCACAGCTCCTGGTCGACGAAGCCGACGGAGACGGAGATGCCGACGTCGGTGACCTGTGAGGCCTGCTTCAGCAGTTCGAGGTCCCGCAGGATCAGGGTGCCCTTGGTCAGGATCGAGAACGGGTTCGCGCGGTCGCGCAGGGCCGCGATGATGCCCGGCATGAGCCGGTAGCGGCCCTCGGCGCGCTGGTAGCAGTCGACGTTGGTGCCCATCGCGATGTGCTCGCCGTGCCAGCGCCGGGACCCGAGGTGGGACCGCAGCAACTCCGGTGCGTTGACCTTCACCACGATCTGGCTGTCGAAGCCGAGCCCTGTGTCGAGGTCCAGATAACTGTGCGTCTTGCGCGCAAAGCAGTAGACGCACGCATGTGTGCAGCCCCGGTAGGGGTTGACCGTCCACTCGAACGGCATCCGGGAGGCGCCCGGTACCCGGTTCACGATCGAGCGGGCGCGGACCTCGTGGAAGGTGATGCCCCGGAACTCCGGGGTGTCGAAGGTGCGGGTGGTCACCGCGTCCGCGTCGAACAGTGCGGCGTTGCGGGCCGGGGCGGGGTTCTCGGCCAGATGGTCCCAGCGCATGGGCGCCTCCTCGGTAGCACTGACCACAGAATAGAACAGATGTTCCCTTGATCGCGATGGGGATTCGAGTGATCGTTCGAATCGAGGGATACGTGCTCCTGACCTGCGGTCTCGCGCTGCGTCTGCTCCGAGCGGCGTGCGGTGCGGGCGTCAGGGCCGGGCCGGTCACCGTCCGCTACCGTGGCTCCGCATGACTCACGTCGAGACCGAGATCACCGCTGAGCTCGTCCGGGATCTGCTGCACAGCCAGCACCCCGACCTGGCCGATCGGCCCGTGAGACTCGGCGCGCGCGGCTGGGACAACCAGCTGTGGCGGCTCGGCGACGACCTGGCCGTCCGGCTCCCCTGGGCGACGCGGTCTGCGGACCTGCTGCTGCGCAAGGAGCACGCGTGGCTGCCCTCCCTCGCCCCGCACCTTCCCCTGCCGGTCCCTGTCCCGCAGCGCCTCGGCGAGCCCTCCGAGCGGTTTCCTCGCCCCTGGATCGTCACCACCTGGGTGCCTGGCGCGCCCGCCGACCGCGCCCCCGCCACACGCGCCGCAGAGGCAGCCGAGGCCCTGGCCGCTTTCCTGACGGCTCTTCACAGGCCTGCCCCCGACGACGCTCCCACCGGTGGCCACGGCCGTGGGGGGCCGCTGGCCGACCGTGCCGAGCAGTTCGCCGAGCTGCTCGCCTCGGCCACGGAGACGGGTCTCATCCCCGATCCGGACGCCGTCCGCTCGGTCTGGGATGACGCCGCCGCCGCGCCCGACTGGGCGGGTCCGGCGCTCTGGCTCCACGGCGACCTGCATCCGGCCAACATCCTCACCGCGGACGGCACCTTCTGCGGCGTGATCGACTTCGGCGACCTCTGTGCGGGCGATCCGGCCTGCGACCTCGCCGCCCCTTGGATCCTGCTGCCGGACGACGCCGGCGACCTCTTCCACCACGCGTATCAGCCGTTGGCGGACGCCGCGACGCTGCGCCGCGCCCGTGGCTGGGCGGTGCTGCGAGCCCTCGGCGGCATCCTCATCGGAGAGGCCGGCCTCCACGGGCGCCCCGGCGGCAAGCCCACCTGGGGCCCACCCGCGCACGCCGCGCTGAGACGCCTTGTCGCAACGGCGCGTCGCTGAGAGCGAGCGACCCGGGCCGCTCGAACTTTTGATGGCACGCGGTCGAGGTCCGCTGCCGCGGCACAGCCGCGCCCCCTGTGCTCCGAGCGGCGTGCTCACGCGGCCGGAGGTCGGCGCGTCCGTCGTCATCTCGTCGGTGAATACGACATAACGGATGTATGCAACGCACTGGAGTGGTGTCGCAGATGGCACCGTCGCCGACCCTGTCAGCGGGTGTCCGCCGGCTGACCCTGCAGGCCGCGGGCGTGACCCTGTCGTGTCTGCTGTCCGAGCCGCCGGACGGGCAGCCGAAGGCCACCGTCGTCGCTGTACACGGCGGCGGCATGACAGCGGGCTACTTCGACGGGCAGGCCCATCCCGACCTGTCCCTGCTCGCGCTCGGCGCGCGTCTCGGTTTCACCGTGCTGGCCGTGGACCGCCCCGGCTACGGCCTGTCGGCCGAGCAGCTGCCCCGCGGACAGACCCTCGCCGAGCAGGCCGAGGTGCTCGAGGCGGTCCTGGAGCGATTCGCCTCCCGGCACGCCACGGGAGCCGGATTCTTCCTGCTCGCCCATTCCTACGGCGGCAAACTCGCCCTGATGACGGCCGCGCGTGCTGCCGCTCTGCTCGCCCTGGACGTGTCGGGCTGCGGCCACCGCTACGATCTCGAACCGGACGACCTCGCCTGGGTCGGGCGTCGTGTCGACAGACGGCGCACCTGGGGCCCGCTGCGGCTGTATCCACCGGACACCTTCCGTTCCCTCGGCGCCCTGGTGGCTCCCATGCCGGACCGCGAGGCGGACGAAGTCGCCCGCTGGTCCGCAATGTTCGAGGAACTGGCCCCGCGCATCCGCATCCCCGTGCGGCTGACCTTCGCCGAGCACGAGACGTGGTGGCTGCACGGCGAACGCGACATCGCCGACCTCACCGCCAGGCTGGCCGCGGCACCCCTCGTCCGCGTCGAGCACCAGCCGGACGCGGGCCACAACATCAGCCTGGGCTGGGCGGCGCGTGCGTACCATCTGCGCGCCCTCGCCTTCTTCGAGGAATGCCTCGCCGGACCGCCGGATCTCCGCAGGCGGTAGCGGCACGCGGCGGCGGCGCGACGGTCCCGAACCGATGTGCCGTCAGGGGCCGTCCCCCGAGTGTGATGGGATGGCGTACGCCCCCCACTCACACGTACAGGAAGAGGAAGTCATGGCGCAGGTCGAGGCCACGACGGAGCGGACCATCGCGGCGGACGCGGAGACGGTGTTCGACGCCCTCGCCGACTACAGTGGCACCCGCCCGAAGTTGCTGCCCGAGCACTTCAGCGAATACGAGGTGCGCGAGGGCGGCGACGGCGAGGGCACCCTCGTGCACTGGAAGCTCCAGGCCACCAGCAAGCGCGTGCGTGACTGCCTCCTGGAGGTGACCGAGCCGACCGGCGGCGAACTCGTCGAGAAGGACCGCAACTCCTCCATGGTCACCACCTGGCGGGTCACCCCGGCGGGCGAGGGCAGGTCCCGGGTCGTCGTGACCAGCACCTGGCAGGGCGCCGGCGGCATCGGCGGCTTCTTCGAGAGGACCTTCGCGCCCAAGGGTCTCGGCCGTATCTACGACGCGGTGCTCGCCAGGCTGGCCTCCGAAGTGGAGAAGTGACACCCCCGTATGCCACCGGGCGCGCACGGCGGAACCCCGTGTGCGCCGTCAGCGGTCCCGGCGCGGTCCGGGGGCGCGGATCCCACGTCCCGAGCCCCCGGAGCGCGTGCCGCCGGTCGACCTGCTGATTCCCCGCGCTCACCGATTCGGGTGGTTTTCGTCTCGGCGAGGTTGTACGCCGTAGGGCTTCCGACCGGCGGATACCTTCACACGGTACGTCTCACGGGCGACTCGTCGCGCTTGATCCCAGTTGTCGTGGAATGCGAGAAATGGGCGGCGCAGACGCGACGAGGGGAGCGGTACGTGGGCGGGACGACTGCGGTGGACCTGGAGCTGGATCTGCTGGGCGAGCAGGCCGTACGGCCCGTGGTCCCGGACGCTCCGCGTGAGCCGGCCGGCGCCGCGCCCTCCACGGCGCTCAGCCCGAGCCGGGTGCGTCTGGTCTTCGTCGGGCTCATGCTCGCACTGCTGCTCGCCGCCCTCGACCAGATGATCGTGGCCACCGCGCTCCCGAAGATCGTCGGCGAGTTGCACGGCCTGGACCGGATGTCCTGGGCGATCACAGCGTATCTGCTGACCTCCACCGTGGGACTGCCGGTCTACGGCAAGTGCGGCGACCTCTTCGGCCGCAAGCGCGTCTTCCAGTTCGCGATCGCCGTCTTCGTCATCGGCTCCGCGCTCGCCGGACGGGCGCAGACCATGGACCAGTTGATCGCCTTCCGGGCGGTCCAGGGTGTCGGCGCCGGCGGGCTGATGATCGGTGTGCAGGCGATCATGGCCGACATCGTCCCGCCTCGCGAACGCGGCCGCTACATGGGCATCATCGGCGCCGCCTTCGGTCTCGCTTCCGTCGCAGGACCGCTCCTCGGCGGCTACTTCACGGACCACCTCTCCTGGCGCTGGTGCTTCTACGTCAACGTGCCCTTCGGGCTGGTCACCCTGGCCGTCGTCACCGCGGTGCTCAGCCTGCCCCGGCCCACCGTGAAGGCCCGGCTCGATGTGCTCGGCACCCTGCTGCTGGCCGCCGCGTCGACCTGCCTGGTGCTGCTGACCAGTTGGGGCGGCACCGAGTACACCTGGAGCTCCCGGGTCATCCTGGGGCTGGGCGCCGGCGCGGTGCTCGCGAGCGTCCTCTTCCTGGTCGTCGAGCGGTTCGCCGTCGAACCCCTCATCCCGCTAAGGCTGTTCCGCGACTCCGTCTTCAACGTCAGCGCCCTCGTGGGGCTGGTCATCGGCGTCGCGCTGTTCGGCGCCGCCAGCTATCTGCCCACCTTCCTGCAGATGGTCGACGGGGCGAGCGCCACCGAGTCCGGACTGCTGATGCTGCCGATGATGGCCGGGATCGTCGGCGCCTCGATCGTCGGCGGACAGCTCATCAGCCACACCGGCCGCTACAAGATTTTCCCCGTCCTCGGCAGCGCCCTGGCCGCCGTCGGGATGTGGCTGCTGTCCGGGCTGGACATGGACACATCGCGGTTGCTGTACAGCGTCTGGATGGCCGTCCTCGGCGCCGGCATCGGCATGGTGATGCCGGTCCTGGTCCTCGCCGTGCAGAACTCCGTGCGCCCGGCCGACCTCGGCACCGCGACCAGCGCCAACAACTACTTCCGGCAGATCGGCGGCAGTGTCGGTGCCGCCGTCTTCGGCACCCTGTTCGCGAACCGGCTCTCCGACGCCCTCCAGGAGCGCCTGCCCCCACGTGCCGGTGCCGGGCTGCCCGATCCCGAGTCGATCACCCCGCAGCTCGTGCACGCACTGCCGCCGGCCCTGCGCGACGCCTATATCGCCGCTTACGCCGACGCCATGCCGAGGATCTTCCTCTACCTCGTGCCGGTCATCGTTCTCGGCCTGCTCATCGCCTTCTTCCTCAAGGAGAAACCACTGGTGTCCCACAACGCCTCCGCCGAGCACCCGCCGGCGGCCCAGGTACCGCAGGCACGTTCCCCCTACGTCGCGGGAGTGCCCGTCTGCGGCACGGTCCAGCACCCCGACGGCACCGTCGTGCCACGCGCCGCGCTCACCCTCATCGATGTCGGGGGAGTTCAGATCGGACGCGGTGCGAGCGGAGAGGACGGACGCTACGCGCTGTCCACGCCTGGAGCGGGTTCGTACGTCCTGATCGCCGCCGCCGGCGGGCACCAGCCGCAGGCCGTCTCCGTCACCGTCGGGGAGCGGCCCGTCGAACTGGACGTCGTCCTCGGCGGTGCCGGACGGCTGGCCGGCAGCGTGCTGACGGCGGACGGCACGCCGGTGCGCGACGCCGCCGTCACACTGACGAATGTGCACGGAGAGGTGGTGGCCAGCACCCGCAGCGGACGCGAAGGGGGGTATGTCATCGGCGAGTTGGTGGCCGGCGAGTACACCCTCGCCGCCAGCGCGCCCGCGTTCCGCCCGGCGGCCCTGCCCGTCACCGTGCAGGCGTCGCGCGAGACCCGCCAGGACGTCGAACTCGCGGGCGGCGCGGTACTGCGCGGCACCGTGCGCGCGGGGGACGGCCGGCCGGTCGAGGACGCACGGGTGACACTGCTCGATGCCGCGGGCAACGTCGTCGACACCCTGACGACCGGGCCCGACGGAACATTCCGATTCGTCGATCTGTCGTCAGGTGAGTACACCGTGATCGCCGCTGGGTACCCGCCGGTGGCCACGGTGCTCCAGGTCGCCGGGGGCGGCAGGATCGAGCGGGACCTGCAGTTGGGGCACGAGGACTGAGGGGCGGGGCCAGGCTCACGCGGCGTCCGCGCGCCGTCCGGTGGCCGCTCGCGGCGCGCGGCGGAACCGCGCATGGCGGTTCCGCGCCTCTCGCGCGCCGGAGGCGCCCCTGAGTTCAATTCAGGCAATGCCGCACACCGCAACGGGGCCCCGCCGTACCGTGGTTGTGCGGTACAGATCTTGCGAACTCGGGAAAGAGGGCCTCGGCCATGGACCAAGGCACCGGGACGGGCGCACTTCCCGGCCCCTCGGCCGGGAAGGCGGCGGAGCACACCGCGTCCGGCCGTATCCCCCTGGCCGTGATCGTGGTGGACCGCGACGGCCTCGTCTCGCACTGGAGCCGCGGCGCCCGGCGACTGTTCGGCATCCCCAGGGAGAAGGCGGTCGGGCAGTCCGCCGTCGATCTGCTGCCGGTCTCCGGTGCCCTGCCCGAGGCCGACGAGGCCGGCCCGTACGGGGCGTACGCGCCCTTCGGCGGACTCGGCCCCGACCTGGAGTCCTCCCTCGACGGACGGCTCTCCTACCCGGCCGCCGGCCGCGCCCGCCTGACGGTGCCGGACCGCGAGCCAGGCGGGACGGAGGTCCTTCCGCTCGGAGAACCGGGCAGGACCGATGTGCTGTGGTGGGCGTACCCGCTGGTGGGACCGGGCCCGGAGCGGCTGCTGGTGCTCGCCGCCGACGCGGACGCGCTGCACCGGGGCGACGGGACGGCCGTCGAGCGCATCGCGCCCGGGTTCGCGCTGCACACCGACTTCCCCGGAGCCGAGGAACTCGCCCAGCGGCTACCCGAGATCCTGCCCAGCATGAGCGTCGGCGAGAGCGCCCGGATCGTGGCGCAGGTTCTCGAACTGGGCTACCCCGTCATGGAGTTCAGCCAGAACGACCAGGTGCCCGTGACCCCGGACTGGGGCGTGCCCCGGCGTGCGGAGCGCAAGGCGCGCCGGCGGCTCTCGGCGCGCGCCGTGGTGACCGGGCAGCCGGTGCCGGAGGGCCTCCGGGACGAGGGCGAGGATCTCGAGTACGTCGCGGTGCGCGAGCGCCTGGAGTTCCTCAACGAGGTCAGCGGCAGGATCGGCACCTCGCTCGACCTGGCGCAGACGATCATCGAGGTCAGCAAGGCCGTCGTGCCGCGCTTCACGGATGTGGCGGGCACGTACCTGCGGGAACAGGTCCTGGCCGGCGAGGGATTTGCCGAAGGCGTCCCCGACACGACGACCATGTGGCACCGGGTCGCCCTCGAGCACACCGACGAGCCGGGCCGCTGGGACGACGTGGTGCCGGTCGGCGAGGCCATGCCGTTCCCGGCGCACACGCCCTTCTTCCAGTGCATGACCACCGGCGAGCCCGTCCTCGTGCCGTGCATCAGCGAGGAGTTGGGGCACGCGATCGCCTCCCAGTTCGACAAGCGCGACATCCGGCCCCTCATCACCCACCGCTCCATGCTGGTCGTGCCCCTGAAGGCACGCCACGTGGTGCTCGGGTTCATGATCCTGCTCCGCCATCCGGAGCGCACCGAGTTCAACGACATGGACCGGGTCACCGGCGCCGAACTGGCCGCCCGTGCGGCTCTGGTGCTCGACAACGCGCGCATGTACACGTACCAGGAGGCCGTCGCGGAGACGCTCCAGGACAGCATGCTGCCGCACATCGCGCCCCGGATGGCGGGCTGCGACATCGCCACTCGCTATCTGCCGGGCACGCTGCTCGGACGGGTCGGCGGCGACTGGTTCGACTCCGTCAAACTCCCCGGCGCCCGCACCGCGCTGATCGTCGGCGACGTCATGGGCCACGGTCTGAACTCCGCAGCGATGATGGGCCAGTTGCGTACGGCCGTACAGACCATGGCCGCCCTCGACCTGCCGCCGGCCCAGCTGCTGCGCAATCTCGACGACCTCGCCCAGCGGCTGGGCGACGTCTACCTCGCGACCTGTCTGTACGCCGTCTACGACCCGATCGGGGGCGAACTGCACATCGCCAACGCCGGTCACATCCCACCGGTGGTCGTGCGCGCCGCCGACGGACGCAGCGAGCTGCTGGAGCTGCCCACGGGAGCGCCGATCGGCGTCGGCGGGGTGCCGTTCGAGTCGGTACGCGTACGGGTGGAGCCCGGCGACCGCCTGGTGATGTGCACCGACGGCCTGGTCGAGGTACGCGGCGAGGACATCGGTGTCGGGCTCGCCACCCTGTGCGAGTCCGCTGCGCACCCCGCGGCTTCCATGGACGACGCCTGCGACACGATCATCCGCGCCCTCAACACCCGGGGCGGCCGCAAGGACGACGTGGCGCTGCTGATGGCCCGGCTGTCCGGCATAGCACCCGAGGACGTCGCGGTATGGGGGCTCGCCCCCGATCCGGCCGAGGCGGGCCGGAGCCGTGCGGCGGTGCGCGAACAGCTCCACCGATGGGGGCTCGGGGTGCTCGCCGACAACGCGGAACTGATGGCGGGTGAGCTGGTCGCCAACGCCGTACGGCACGCCCGCAGCCGACGGATCGAACTGCGCCTGGTCCGCGGCGACACCCTGCTGTGCGAGGTGGACGACGACGATCCCACTCTGCCCACGCTGCTCAACGCGGGCCGCGGCGACGAGTTCGGCCGCGGGCTGCGCGTGGTGAGCACGCTGGCCCGCGAGTGGGGGACCTGTCGTACGAGCGCGGGCAAGACGGTGTGGTTCGAACTGACATTGCCACGAGGCTGATCCCTTGGCGGGCGCCGGGACGCGTCGGGCCCGCCGAGGGCGTGCGAGGGCCCGACATGCCGGTGCCGTGCTACGCGTCTCGAATGAGCGGTGAAGGAATAGGCGAGGCGCTTGTCGCCCTGCCCCGGGCGCGATAGACCGAAGCCGTCCGTCACTCCGGCGGGCTGCCGTCGCACCCCGAGGAGTTGGGCATGAGCGTGACCGATCGGTACAGAGAGGCCTGGGAGGGCTTCTGGCGAGAGGCCCCCGACGAACCGGGAACCGTCTTCTGGGACGCGGAGCCGGCCTTGACCGTCGGCGTCCACCTCCCCCTGTTCGAACCGCTGTTGACGGTTTCGGACCTGCCCGTGGTGGACCTCGGATGCGGCAATGGCACCCAGACCCGTTTCCTGGCCGGCCACTTCCGTCACGTCGTCGGCGCCGACCTGTCCTTCGCGGCGCTTGAGCACGCCCGCCGCGCGGACTCCACGGGCCGGGCCGGATACCGTCCGCTGGACGCCGCCGACAAGAGCGAGGCCGAAGCGCTGCACGCCGAACTGGGCGACGCCAACGTCTATATGCGGGGCGTGCTCCACCAGTGCGAGCCCGGCGACCGGCAGTCGCTCGTCGACGGCATCGCCACGCTGGTGGGGGAGCGCGGACGGGTCTTCCTCGTCGAACTCGCCGAGGCGGCGGGACTCGTCCTCAAGGGGCTCGCCCAGAGCGCAGAGGGTCCGCCGGCCAAGCTCGCCCCGGTCTTCCGGCACGGCATCGCTCCCGGCGAGGTGGCGGACGCCGCGGTGCCGGAGTACCTGAGCGCGGCGGGTCTGACGGTTCTGGCGGCCGGGGAGCTGCCGTTGGTCACCACGGAGCGTACGGCGGACGGAACGCGGATCGAGCTGCCGTCGAAGTGGATCGTGGCCGGGCGTCAGGCCTGAGCGAGGGAACCCGTGACCGGCCGCGATCCGCTCCGGACGCGGTCGGGCTCCGCGCGCGGTGCGTCGACTTGCCGCGGCCGGATCAGGCCACGGCCTCTCGCCCCGGGGGGCCCGTCGTCCCCCGGACCTCCAACGACGGCGTCGTGAGCACGAGTTCCGCGGGACGGCTGGGATCGCCGATGCGGTCGAGGAGGCGCTGGGCGGCGCGCCGCCCGACGTCGTGGCTGCCGTTGTCCACGGTGGTGAGCCACAGATGCCGCAGCCGGGAAAGGTACGTGTTGTCGTAGCCCACGAGGGAGAGGTCGCGCGGCACTCGCAATCCGCTCTCCTCGGCCGCCGAGAGGGCCCCGACGCAGGTCATGTCGTTGAACGCGAAGACGGCGGTCGGGCGTTCGCGGGCGCTCAGCAGGCGCACGGTGGCGCGGTAACCGCCCTCCTCCGTCAGGTCGCCCTGTTCCACGCTCGCCGTGTCCGTCAGACCGTGTTCGCGCATGACGGCCTCGAAACCGCGCCGCCGCAGTGCGCCGACCACTCCCTGCCCGGCGATGTGGGCGATACGGCGGTGCCCGAGGCCGAGGAGATGCTCGGTGGCGAGGCGGGCACCGCGCTCGTCGTCGCCCGCGACGATGTCGACCGACGGCAACTCCGGCTCGCGGGCCCCCGCGACGACGGTGGGGATCCTGACGGCCGCCGTGCGCAGCGCCTGCGAGGGCGGCGGCGTGCCCACGGCGATCAGTCCGTCGACCCGCAGGTCCGTGAAGGTGCGGGTGAGGTCCTCGCCGAGCCGCCGGTTGAGCCGGCCGTCGGCCAGCAGCATGTGCAGATCCGCCTCGTGCAGCCGGGAGTTGAGGCCGTCGAGGAGCTCCACGAACCAGGGGTTGCGCAGGTCGTTCAGCAGAACGCCGACCGTACGGGTGCGCCGCTCGCTCAGGCTGCGCGCGGCGGCGTTGGGCCGGTAGCCCAGCTCCTCGACGGCGGCCAGCACGGCCTGCCGTTTCTCGGGGCGCACCTGGTCGGAGCCGCGCAGCACCAAGGAGACCAGCGACTTGGAGACACCGGCCCGCTCGGCCACATCGCGTATCGTCGGCGCTCTCATGTCTGGACCGTTCCACAATGCGAGCACGCCTGTCAAAGGGATTGACACATGGGGAAACGGCCCGCAGTGTGGGCCTCCGTAAGCTATGGAACGGTCCAAAGAAGGGCGGTCATGGTGAGCACACTCGGCGTCGCCGTCGTCGGATTCGGCTGGATGGGGCGGGTGCACACCCAGGCCTACGTCCGGGTGCCGCACCACTTCCCGCAGCTGTCCGTGCGGCCCGAACTGATCGCCGTGGCGGACGACGTGCCCGGCCGCGCCGAGGAGGCCGCCGACCGGTACGGCTTCGCCACCGCGGTCCGGGACTGGCGCGAGATCGCCGCTGACCCCCGGGTGGGGGCGGTGAGCATCGCGGCCCCCAACTTCCTGCACCGGGAGATCGGTGTCGCCATGGCGGAGGCGGGCAAGCACATCTGGATCGAGAAGCCCGTGGGCCTGACCGCCGAGGACGCCCGCGCGGTCGCGGACGCCGTCGCCAAGGCCGGTGTCCAGGGCACGGTCGGCTTCAACTACCGCAACGCACCGGCCGTCGCGGCCGCCCGCGATCTGATCGCCTCCGGGGACATCGGCACCGTCACCCATGTCCGCATCCGCCTCTTCAGTGACTATGCCGCCCACCCCGAGGGCGCCCTGACCTGGCGGTACGAGCGCGAGCGCGGCGGCAGCGGCGTCCTCGGGGACCTGGCCTCGCATGGGGTGGACCTGGGCCGCTTCCTGCTCGGCGAGATCGAGTCGCTGGTCGCCGACACCGCCGTCTTCATCCCGGAGCGGGCCCGCCCCAGCGGTGCCACCGCCGGACATGCCCGGGCCACGGGCGGAGAGCTCGGCGCCGTGGAGAACGAGGACTACGTGAACTGCCTGCTGCGCTTCGCCTCGGGCGCCCGCGGCGTCCTCGAGGCCTGCCGGGTCTCCGTCGGCGAGCAGAACAACTACGGCTTCGAGGTCCACGGAACCAAGGGCGCGGTCCTGTGGGACTTCCGGCGCATGGGCGAACTCCGCGTCAGCCGCGGCACGGTCTACCAGGACCAGCCCGTCAGCACCCTCTACGTCGGGCCCGGCCATGGCGAGTTCGCCGCCTTCCAGCCGGGCGCCGCCAATGCCATGGGCTACGACGACCTGAAGGTCATCGAGGCGTACCACTTCCTGCGCTCGGTCGCGGAGGGAACCGCGTACGGCCCGACGCTCGACGACGCCGTGCACAGCGCGGCGGCGCTGGACGCCATGAGCCGCTCGGCCGAGCGGCGCGCGTGGGCGAGCCCGGCCTGAGCGGACGGCGGGCGGTACGCAGCCGTGACCGGTCTCGACGACGCAGCCCCACCGCCCGCTGCTCCGGCGGGCGGTGGCGCGCTCGCCGGTGGGTACGCTCGTCCGTCATGACGAGGCTGGAGTTGCTCCGCGCCGACCACGCGCCCGCCCTGCTGGACTTCGAGCGGGAGAACCGGGAGTACTTCGCGGGGTCGGTGTCGGATCGCGGGGACGCGTACTTCGCCGAGTTCGCCTCCCGGCACCGTGCCCTGCTCGCCGAGCAGGAGGCCGGTCTGTGCCACTTCCACGTCGTCCTGGACGACAGTGGTGCGATGATAGGGCGCGTCAACCTCGTGGACGTCCTGGCAGGGGGCGCCGAACTCGGCTACCGGATCGGAGAGCGCTCTACGGGACGTGGCGTGGCGACGGCCGCGGTCCGGGAAGTCTGCCGTCGTGCCGGGGCCGACTACGGCCTCCTGGAACTCACCGCCGTGGTCGCCCTCGACAACCCGGCGTCCAAGGCCGTGCTCTTGCACAACGAATTCACCGCCGTGTCCGACACCAGGGTCCAGGGGCGACCCGCGGTGCGCTACCGGCGCAGGCTGGCTGCCGGGCACTAGGTACCGAGGCGGCGGCCGGTCCGCGGGCAGCGCCGCATGGACCGGCCGCCGTCCTGCGCCGACCTGGCCGCCGTGGGCCGGCGCGGGCGAGGGGGCCCTGCGCCAGTGGTGGGAGTCAGAGGTGGCGCCGGCGGCCGACGACGTTCCGGTCGTACCTCTCGCGGGCGGCCACGGCCGCCTCACGCGAGGCGACCTCGGCGACGGGCACGTCCCACCAGGCCTCGGCGGGCGGGGCGGTCGGTGCCGGGTCGGTCTCGACGTACACGCAGGTGGGCCGGTCCGAGGCGCGCGCGGCGGCCAAGGCGTCGCGCAGTTCCCGTACGGTCTTGGTGCTGATGACCTCCATGCCGAGGCTCGCGGCGTTGGCGGCCAGGTCCACCGGGAGCGGGGCGCCGGTGAAGGTGCCGTCGGCGGCCCGGTGACGATAGGCGGTGCCGAAGCGTTCGCCGCCGATCTCCTCGGACAGGCCGCCGATGGAGGCGTAGCCGTGGTTCTGGATCAGGACCAGATTGACCGGCAGACCCTCCTGCACCGCGGTGACGATCTCGGTGGGCATCATCAGGTAGGTGCCGTCGCCGACCAGCGACCACACCGGTGTGCCGGGGGCGGCCTGCTGGACGCCGATGCCGGCCGGGATCTCGTAGCCCATGCAGGAGTAGCCGTACTCCAGGTGGTACTGGCGCGGCGAGCGGGCCCGCCACAGCTTGTGCAGATCGCCGGGGAGCGAGCCGGCCGCGTTGATCACCACGTCGTCGTCGCCGACAACGGAGTCGAGGGCGCCGAGAACCTGGGTCTGGGTCGGCGCGGAGTTCTCGTCGTCCGCGCGGTAGGCCGCCTCGACCACCTGCTCCCAACGCTCCTTGCCCGCACGGTACTCGGCCTCGTACGCCTCGCTCACCCGGTGGCCGTCCAGGCCTTCGGTGAGTGCCTCGAGGCCTGCCCGTGCGTCGGCCACCAGGGTGCGGGCCGCGAGCTTGTGGGCGTCGAAGGCGGTGATGTTGAGGTTGACGAACCGCACGCCGGGGTTCTGGAACAGAGTGCTGGAGGCGGTGGTGAAGTCGCTGTAGCGGGTGCCGACGCCGATGACCAGGTCGGCTGTGCGGGCGATGTCGTCGCAGACGGCGGTGCCGGTGTGACCGATGCCGCCGAGATCCGTGGGGTGGTCGTGGCGCAGCGAGCCCTTGCCCGCCTGGGTGGAGGCGACCGGGATCCCGGTGGCATCGGCCAGCGCCTTCAGCGCCTCCTCGGCCTCGCTGTGGTGGACCCCGCCTCCCGCCACGATCAAGGGCCGCTCGGCGGCCCGGATCGCGCGCACCGCCTCCGCGAACTCGACCGGGTCGGGCGCGGGACGGCGCACCCGCCAGACCCGCTCGGCGAAGAACTCCTCGGGCCAGTCGTACGCCTCCGCCTGCACGTCCTGCGGCAGCGCGAGGGTGACCGCGCCCGTCTCGGCGGGGTCGGTCAACACCCGCATGGCGTTGAGCGCGGACGGGATCAGCATCTCGGGCCGGGTGATCCGGTCGAAGTAACGGGAGACCGGGCGGAGGGTGTCGTTGACGGACACGTCGGCCTCGACGGGGTGCTCCAGTTGCTGCAGCAGCGGGTCGGCGGGGCGGGTGGCGAAGTAGTCACCGGGCAGCAGCAGCACCGGGAGACGGTTGATCGTGGCGAGTGCGGCGCCGGTGACGAGGTTGGTGGCACCGGGGCCGATGGAGGTGGTGACCGCCTGGGTGGACAGGCGGTTCGACTGACGGGCGTAGCCTACGGCGGCGTGCACCATGGCCTGCTCGTTGCGGCCCTGGTGGAAGGGCATGGTGTCCTCGCCGGCCTCGAGCAGGGCCTGGCCGATCCCGGCGACGTTGCCGTGGCCGAAGATGCCCCAGGTGCCGGCGATGAGCCGGTGCCGTACGCCGTCGCGCTCGCTGTACTGCACGGACAGGAACCGCACCAGAGCCTGGGCGACGGTCAGACGACGCATTGACGGACTTGACTGACTGCTCATCAGGACCTCACTGGGGCGGTGTGGGGCGGAAGGCGGGCGCCGGCCGGCTGCGCGGGCCGGATGTCGCGGATCCACGCGCAGGCTGGAGCAGTCCCATACTCCGCCTCCGGGGTGACATCGACGGTGCAGGCGGCGGTGGTGGCGTTGCGCGCGGGACTGCGGTGGGTGCTCATGAGGCACCTCTCAGCGGGGCGGAGGGGGTCACAGCAGGCTCACCGCCGTGTCCACCGCGGTCTCGACGCTGCCTTCGGCGGGGTAGAGCAGGGACCGGCCGACCACCATGCCCTGCACGGTCGGTAGGCGCAGGGCCTTGCGCCACTTCTCGTACGCGCCCTCCTGGTCCTTGCCGACCTCGCCGCCCAGCAGCACGGCGGGCAGAGTGGACGCCTCCAGTGCCTCGGCCATGGCGTCGGGGTCGTCGGTGACCGGGAGCTTGAGCCAGGTGTAGGCGGATGTGCCGCCGAGGCCCGAGGCGATGGCGATGGACCGGGTGACGGCCTCGGCGCTCAGGTCGTTGCGCACCCTGCCGTCGACGCGGCGCGATATGAACGGTTCGACGAACAGCGGCAGTTCGCGCGCGGCCATCTCGTCCACGGCCCGGGCCGCGGACTCCAGGGTCCGCAGGGAGCCGGGGTCGTCGTAGTCGATCCGCAGCAGCAGTTTCCCGGCGTCGAAGCGGAGCCGTTCGATGTCCTCGGGGCGGTGGCCGGTGAAGCGGTCGTCCATCTCGAAGCAGGCACCCGCGAGCCCGCCCCGGTTCATCGACCCCATGACAACCTTGTCGTCCAGGACACCGAGGAGCAGCAGGTCCTCCAGGATGTCCGCGGTGGCCAGCACCCCGTCCACGCCGGGCCGGGACAGCGCCACGCACAGGCGCTCCAGCAGATCGGCGCGGTTGGCCATGGCCAGACGGTGGTCGCCCACGCTGAGGGCGCCGCGGGCCGGGTGGTCGGCGGCCACGATCATGAGTCGGCCGTTGTCGCCGATCAGCGGGCGGCGGACCCGGCGGGCGGCGGCCTCGGCGATGGCCTCCGGGTGCCGGGCGCGCACGGTGACGAGGTCGGGGATGCTGATGCTCAACAAAGGCTCCGTTCAGGGTGGCGGCGGTCGGCCGGGTGCGCGGGGTCGTGACGCGAGGGTCAGGCGCGGGCGAGGAGGTCGGCGACCTCCTGCTCGGTCGGCATCGCGGAGGAGCAGGCGAGCCGGGAGGCGACGAGCGCTCCGGCCGCGTTCGCGTACCGCATGGTCTCCTCCAGCGGTCGGCCGGAGAGCAGTCCGTGGCAGAGCGAGCCGCCGAACGCGTCCCCGGCGCCGAGCCCGTTGACGACCTCGACCGGCACGGGGGGTACCTCGGCCGTCGTCCCGTCCCGGTGCACGGCGAGGACGCCCTTGGGGCCCTGCTTGACGACCGCGAGTTCCACGCCCGCGTCGAGCAGTGCCTCGGCGCAGGCCTTCGGTTCGCGTACGCCGGTGGCGATCTCGCACTCGTCGAGGTTGCCGACGGCCACGGTGGCGTGGCGCAGCGCCTCGGCGTAGTACGGCCGCGCCGCCTCGGGGTCGCTCCAGAACATGGGGCGCCAGTCGAGGTCGAAGACCGTGGTGCCGGCCTTGTCGCGGGCCTCGAGTGCGGCGAGCGTGGCCGAGCGACTGGGCTCCTCGCTCAGACCGGTGCCGGTGATCCAGAAGATGCGGGCCGAGCGGATGGCGGGCAAGTCCAGCTCGTCGGTGCGGATCTCGAGGTCGGGCGCCTTGGGTCGGCGGTAGAAGTAGAGCGGGAAGTCGTCCGGCGGGAAGATCTCGCAGAACGTGATCGGGGTCGGATATGCGGCCACGGGTGTGACGAACCGGTCGTCTACGCCGAACTCCTTGAGCTGCTGGTGCAGATAGGTGCCGAAGGGGTCGTCGCCGGTGCGGGTGATGACCGCGGTGGTGCGGCCGAGCCGCGCCGCGGCCACCGCGACGTTGGCCGCCGAGCCGCCGAGGAATTTTCCGAAGGACTTGACCTCGGGAAGGGGCACACCGGTCTGGAGCGGGTAGAGATCGACCCCGATGCGTCCCATGGTGATGAGATCGAAACAGCCGGCGGGCTCGGACATGCGTGTCGCTCCTCGTGCGGGATGTGCGGGCAGCCGGACGCCCGGAGGGCGCGAAGTCCGGGCCCGGATGCCTCACAGGTGTAGGTCGCCCGGCGATCCTCTGTCAAGACTTTGTTCTTACATTCGGACCTGCTTCTGAAATGATGTCTTAACAAAGTATTGACAGACGGGTGTTGCAGGGGTTTGTATCCCGTCCCAACGAAACCGCCGCTTCACCGGCACATCGACCCGGGCACCCGCCCGGGCCGCACGGGCATCCCGCCCGGCGTCGTCCCTCCTCGTTCCCTTTCCCCCCGGTCGCACAGTGAGGTGCAGGAAAGATGGATCGCACGATTCGCTCCCGCCGCTCCCGCAGGGTCGCCCCGCTCGTCGCGCTGGCCGCGGCCTCGGCGCTGCTCGTCGCCGGCTGCTCCAGCAGCTCGGGCGGAAAGAAGGCGGAGGAGAGCAGCTCCGGCGCCGCCGCGGGCAAGGCCACCACTCCCCGTATGACCGTCGCGCTGGTCACCCACCAGGCGCCCGGCGACACCTTCTGGGACATCGTCCGCAAGGGGGCCGAGGCGGCCGCGGCCAAGGACAACATCAAGCTCGTCTACTCCGCCGACCCCAACGCCGGCAACCAGGCGAACCTGGTGCAGAACGCGATCGACCAGAAGGTCGACGGCATAGCGATCACCCTGGCCAAGCCGGACGCCATGAAGGACGTCGTCGGCAAGGCGAAGTCCGCGGGTATCCCGGTGGTGGGCCTCAACTCCGGCGTGAGTGACTGGCAGAAGCTCGGCCTGATGGAGTTCTTCGGGCAGGACGAGGGCGTGGCGGGAGAGGCGCTCGGCAAGCGGCTGAACGAGGAGGGCGCCAAGAACGCCGTCTGCGTGATCCAGGAGCAGGGCAACATCGGGCTCACCCAGCGCTGTGACGGTGTGAAGAAGACGTTCAGCGGTAAGACGCAGGTCCTCTATGTCAACGGCACCGACATGCCGTCGGTGAAGTCGACGATCACTGCCAAACTCAAGCAGGACAGCTCGATCGACTACGTCGTCACCCTCGGTGCGCCGTTCGCGCTGACGGCGGTGCAGTCGCTGTCCGACGCGGGCAGCAAGGCGAAGGTCGCCACCTTCGACCTCAACAAGGACCTGACCAGCGCCATCAAGAAGGGCGACATCCAGTTCGCCGTCGACCAGCAGCCCTACCTGCAGGGCTACCTCGCGGTCGACTCCCTGTGGCTCTACAAGAACAACGGCAACTACAGCGGCGGCGGTGAGCAGCCGGTGCTGACCGGCCCGGCCTTCGTCGACAAGTCCAACGTCGACACCATCGCCACCTTCGCCGCGAAGGGCACCAGGTGATCCCTATGAGCCAGCAGGCTGTGCCGGCGGTGACCTCACCGCCGGCCTCCGGCCCCCGGCAGAGCGACGGGCGGACGGCGCAGCGGTCCTTCGTCCTCCGACTGCTCGCCCGGCCGGAGGTCGGCGTCTTCCTCGGCGCCGTCGCGGTGTTCGTCTTCTTCTTCGCCGCGGCGCCGACGTTCCGCACGGGCAGCGCGATGGCCACCGTCCTCTACCAGTCGTCCACCATCGGGATCATGGCGCTGCCCGTGGCCCTGCTGATGATCGGCGGAGAGTTCGACCTGTCGGCCGGTGTCGCGGTGATCACCTCGGCGCTGACCGCCAGCATGGTCAGTTTCCAGCTGACCATGAACGTCTGGGTGGGCGTGGTCGTCGCGCTCGTGGTCTCGCTCGCCATCGGGGCGTTCAACGGCTGGATGATGGTCCGCACCGGACTGCCCAGCTTCCTGGTCACCCTTGGCACCTTCCTCGGGCTGCAGGGCATCAACCTCGCGGTCACCAAGCTGATCACCGGCAATGTCGCGACCGACGACATCAGCAACATGGACGGTTTCGACCAGGCCAAGGCGGTCTTCTCGTCGTCGTTCTCCGTCGGCGGCGTCCAGCTCAAGATCACCGTCCTGTGGTGGCTGCTCTTCGCGGCCCTGGCGACCTGGGTGCTGCTGCGCACCAAGTACGGCAACTGGATCTTCGCCGTCGGCGGCAACAAGGACAGCGCGCGAGCCGTCGGTGTGCCGGTGAAGTTCACCAAGATCTCGCTGTTCATGCTGGTCGGCTTCGGTGCCTGGTTCGTCGGCATGCACCAGCTGTTCTCCTTCAACACCGTGCAGTCCGGCGAGGGCGTCGGCCAGGAGCTGATCTACATCGCCGCCGCCGTGATCGGCGGCTGTCTGCTGACCGGCGGCTACGGCTCGGCGATCGGCCCGGTCTTCGGTGCCTTCATGTTCGGCATGGTGAGCCAGGGCATCGTCTACGCGGGCTGGAACCCCGACTGGTTCAAGGCATTCCTCGGCGTGATGCTCCTCGGCGCCACCCTCATCAATCTGTGGGTCCAGAAGTCCGCGACCCGGAGGTGACCACCCCATGACGACCGCTGACATCGGCAAGAACACCGCCAAGGCGGCCCCGGACGACCAGGCCCCCGTGGTCGAACTGCGCGGCACGGGCAAGTCGTACGGCAACATCCGCGCCCTGCACGGGGTCGACCTCGCCGTCCACCCCGGCAAGGTCACCTGCGTCCTGGGCGACAACGGCGCCGGCAAGTCCACACTGATCAAAATCATTTCGGGGCTGCACCAGCACACCGAGGGCGAGGTCCTCGTCGACGGCGAGCCCGTGCGCTTCACCACCCCCCGCGAGGCACTCGACCGGGGTATCGCCACCGTCTACCAGGACCTGGCCACCGTGCCGCTGATGCCGGTGTGGCGGAACTTCTTCCTGGGCTCCGAGATGACCAAGGGCCCCTGGCCGTTCCGCCGTCTCGACATCGCCCGGATGAAGCGGACCGCGGACGAAGAACTGCGGAACATGGGCATCGTCCTGGACGACCTCGAGCAGCCCATCGGCACCCTGTCCGGCGGCCAGCGCCAGTGTGTCGCCATCGCCCGCGCCGTCTACTTCGGCGCCCGCGTCCTGATCCTGGACGAACCCACCGCCGCGCTCGGCGTCAAGCAGTCCGGTGTGGTCCTCAAGTACATCGCCGCCGCCCGCGAGCGCGGCCTCGGCGTCATCTTCATCACCCACAATCCGCACCACGCCTATATGGTCGGCGACCACTTCAGCGTGCTGCGCCTGGGCACCCTCGAGCTCAGCGCGGACCGTTCGCAGGTCAGCCTCGAGGAACTGACCAACCACATGGCCGGCGGCGCCGAACTCGCCGCCCTCAAGCACGAGCTGGCACAGGTCGGCGGCGTAGACGTCGAGGGGCTCCCCGAAGCGGAGGACCTCCAGGCACCTGTGACGGCATCTCCCGAAGGGACCCTGTGACATGACCACTGCCCTGGACCGCATCCGGGTCGGCTCGGCCCCGGACTCCTGGGGCGTCTGGTTCCCGGACGACCCGCAACAGGTGCCCTGGGAACGCTTCCTGGACGAGGTCAGCGAGGCCGGGTACTCCTGGATCGAGCTCGGCCCCTACGGCTATCTGCCGACCGATCCGGCGCGCCTGACCGACGAGGTGAACAAGCGGGACCTGAAGGTGTCGGCCGGCACGGTCTTCACCTCGCTGCACCGCGGACCGGCCGTGTGGGAGTCCACCTGGGAGCACGTCGGCCAGGTCGCCGCGCTCACCCAGGCGATGGGCGCGAAGCACCTCGTGGTCATCCCGTCCTTCTGGCGGGACGACAAGACGGCCGAGATCATCGAGCCCTCGGAGCTCACCGCCGAACAGTGGGCGCACCTGACCAAGGGCATGGAGCGGCTCGGCCACGAGGTCAAGGAGACCTACGGCCTCGACATCGTCGTCCACCCGCACGCCGACACGCACATCGACACCGAGGCGCACGTCGAGCGCTTCCTGGACTCGACGAACTCCGACCTCGTCAACCTCTGCCTGGACACCGGGCATTACGCCTACTGCGGCGGCGACAGCGTCAAGCTCATCGAGACCTATGGCGAGCGCATCGGCTATCTGCATCTCAAGCAGGTCGACCCGGAGATCCTCGCCGACGTCGTGGAGAACGGCGTTCCGTTCGGGCCCGCCGTGCAGCGCGGTGTGATGTGCGAACCCCCGGCGGGCGTGCCCGAGCTGGAGCCGGTCCTCGTCGCCGCCCAGAAGCTCGGCGTCGAGCTGTTCGCCATCGTCGAGCAGGACATGTACCCCTGCGAGCCGGACAGGCCGCTGCCCATCGCCGTACGCACCCGCAAGTTCCTCCGCTCCTGCGGCGCCTGACCATCCGAAGGGACGACCGACCACCATGACTCAGCGCGGAACGCTCCGAGTCGCCGTCATCGGGACGGGACGGATGGGCGCCGACCATGTGCGCCGTATCGACGAGGTGATCAGCGGCGCGCGGGTGTCCGCCGTCGTGGACGTCGATGCCGAGCGGGCGAAGAGCGTCGCGGCCGGTGTCGAGGGCTGCACCGCCTACACCGAACCGGCCGCCGCGATGGCCGCCGCCGACGTCGACGCGGTACTGATCGCCTCTCCCGGCCCCGCCCACGAAGCCGCGCTGCTCGCGGCCTTCGAGCGCGACCTGCCGGTACTGTGCGAGAAGCCCCTCACGCCCGACGCGGCCTCCGCGCTCCGGATCCTGCGGGCCGAGCAGAAGTTGGGCCACCGGCGCGTCCAGGTCGGTTTCATGCGGCGCTATGACGCCGAGTACCTCAGGCTCAAGGAGCTGCTGGACGGCGGCCGGCTGGGCCGCCCGTTGATGCTGCACAACCGGCACCGCAACGCGGCCAGCCCGCCCGGCTTCACCGACGCCATGCTCATCAACGACTCGGTCGTGCACGAGATGGACGTGACGCGCTGGCTGCTCGGCCAGGAGATCACGGCGGTGACGGTGCTGCGCCCGGCACCGTCGGGCGACGCCCCGACAGGCCTTTCGGACCCGCAGCTCGTCGTCTTCGAGACCGATGGGGGCGCCCTCGTCGACGTCGAGATCTTCGTCAACTGCGGCTTCGGCTACCAGGTACAGGCCGAGGTGGTGTGCGAACAGGGAAGCGCCAGGATCGGCGACGGGCATGCCATGGTCACCCAGGAGGCGGGCCGCTGGGGCGGCGGCATCGCCCAGGACTTCGTGGAGCGCTTCGCGGAGGCCTACGACCGCGAGGTGCAGGCCTGGGTCGACGCCACCCGGCGCGGTGAGGTCACCGGGCCGAGCGTCTGGGACGGCTATGCCGCGGCAGCGGTCTGCGAGGCGGGCGTGCGCGCCCAGTCGGAGGGCCGCCGCGTCGAGGTCGAGCTGGCCGAGCGGCCTGCGCTGTATCGCTGACGCCGGGTGCCGGGTGCCGGGTGCCGGGTGCCGGGTGCCGGGTGCCGGAGCGTCGGGTGCCGGGGTGCCGGGGCCGGGCCGGCCCGCGCTCCACGGCCGGCAGGCCGCCGCTCGTAGCCGCCCTGACCGCGTGACCGCCCCTGACCGGTCACGCGGTCAGGGGGTGTGCTGTCGAAGGCCGCCACCACGGCGGGACACTTT
The DNA here is from genome assembly GCF_053598275.1 of Streptomyces sp. NPDC001156. NCBI lineage: Bacteria > Bacillati > Actinomycetota > Actinomycetes > Kitasatosporales > Streptomycetaceae > Streptomyces > Streptomyces sp. NPDC001156. The sequence goes on from NZ_JBSFJX010000097.1 coordinate 26,083, forward strand.
TCCACAGGGCTGGTCACGCAACGTCACGAGCGCGTAGGTTTCCTGCCATGAAGATCCTCATCAGCGCCGACATGGAGGGCGCCACGGGTGTGACCTGGCCGGCCGACGTGCTGCCCGGGACGCCGGAGTGGGAGCGGTGCCGTGGGATGTTCACCTCGGACGTGAACGCCGCGGTGCTCGGTTTCCTCGCCGGCGGCGCCGACGAGGTGCTGATCAACGAGGCCCACTGGTCCATGCGGAACCTCCTCCTCGAGCGTCTGGACGAGCGGGCGCAGATGCTCACCGGCCGGCACAAGTCCCTCTCCATGGTCGAAGGCGTGCAGCACGGGGACGTGGACGGGGTCGCGTTCGTGGGCTATCACGCCGGCGCCGGTATGGAGGGCGTCCTCGCGCACACCTACCTCGCCAACTCGATCACCGGGGTGTGGCTGAACGACACGCGCGCCAGCGAGGGCCTGCTGAACGCACACGTGGTCGCCGAGTACGGCGTGCCCGTCATCCTTGTCACCGGGGACGACGTGGCCTGCGAGGACGCGCTCGGGTACGCGCCCGAGGCGCTCAAGGTCGCCGTGAAGGACCACGTCTCCCGGTACGCGGCGGTGTGCCGCACACCGGCCAGGACCGCGGCCGACATCCGCGCGGCGGCCAAGGACGCGGTGTCCCTGGCGGTACGTCACGAGCCGGTGAGCGGGGGGCCGTTCACGATCGCGTTGGAGTTCGACGCGGAGCACCTGGCGATGTCCGCCACCGTGGTGCCGGGCGTGGACCGCGTCGGGGAGCGGAAGGTGGCGTACACGAGCGAGCGTATGTATGGGGCGATCCGTACCTTCAAGGCGGTCACCACGATCGTCTCGGCCGCGGTGGAGGAGCAGTATGGCTGACCAGCAGGCACTCGACGAGGTGGTCCGGTTCACCTCGGACCTCATCCGCATCGACACGACGAACCGCGGCGGCGGCGACTGCCGGGAGCGGCCCGCCGCCGAGTACGCGGCGGAGCTGCTTTCCGAGGCGGGCCTGGAACCGGCCCTGCTGGAGCGCACCGAGGGCCGGACGAACGTCGTCGCCCGCATAGAGGGCACCGATCCCTCCGCCGATGCGCTGCTCGTCCACGGCCATCTCGATGTGGTGCCGGCCGAGGCCGCCGACTGGAGCGTGCACCCGTTCTCCGGTGAGGTGCGCGACGGAGTCGTCTGGGGCCGGGGCGCCGTCGACATGAAGAACATGGACGCGATGATCCTCGCGGTGGTGCGGGAGTGGGCGCGCTCAGGGGTGCGACCGCGACGTGACCTCGTCCTCGCGTTCACCGCCGACGAGGAGGCGACCGCCGAGGACGGCTCGGGCTTCCTCGCCGACCGGCACGCCGGACTGTTCGAGGGGTGTACAGAGGGCATCAGCGAGTCCGGGGCGTTCACGTTCCACGACGGCGACGGCCGGCAGCTCTACCCGATCGCGGCGGGCGAGCGCGGCACCGGCTGGCTCAAGCTCACCGCGCGTGGCCGGGCGGGCCACGGCTCCAAGGTCAACCACGACAACGCGGTGACCCGGCTCGCCGCGGCCGTCGCCCGTATCGGCGCCCATGAGTGGCCGCTCAGACTGACCCCGACGGTGCGCGCGGCGCTCACCGAACTCGCCGCGGTCTACGGCATCGACGGCGGCCTCGACGATGTGGACGGCCTGCTGGACAAGCTCGGCCCGGCCGCCGCACTCGTCCGGCCGACCGTGCGCAACAGCGCCAACCCCACGATGCTGAGCGCCGGTTACAAGATCAATGTGATCCCGGGCGAGGCCGTCGCGTACATCGACGGACGTTATCTGCCGGGCGGCGAGGAGGAGTTCCGCACCACCTTGGACGAGCTCACCGGGTCGGATGTGGAGTGGGAGTTCGATCATCGCGAGGTCGCTCTCCAGGCGCCGGTGGACTCGCCGACCTACGCCCGGATGCGTGCCGCCGTCGAGGAGTTCGCGCCGGAGGGCCATGTGGTGCCGTACTGCATGTCGGGCGGTACGGACGCCAAGCAGTTCTCCCGGCTCGGCATCACCGGCTACGGCTTCGCGCCGCTGAAGCTTCCGGAGGGCTTCGACTACCAGGCGCTGTTCCACGGTGTCGACGAGCGGGTCCCGGTGGAGGCGCTGCACTTCGGAGTCCGGGTACTCGACCGCTTCCTGCGCGCGGTGTAGGGGAGAGAGGGGGAGATGGTGCAGACACTTCCGTACGGGGAATGGTCCTCGCCCATCGACGCGGCGCTCGCCGCCGCACACGACGGCCATCCGGAGTCGGTGGACTTCGTCGGCGAGGAGGCGTGGTGGACCGAACCGCGCCCCGCCGAGGGCGGACGCCGCACGCTCGTGCGCCGCACGGCGGACGGCACCGAGGAGTCGGTGCTGCCCCCACCGTGGAACGTGCGCAGCCGGGTCATGGAGTACGGCGGCCGGCCCTGGACCGGGGTGATGCGCTCCGAAGGGCCCCTGGTGGTGTTCGTGAACTTCGCGGACCAGAGGCTGTACGCGTACGAGCCCGCGGCGCCCGGTGCCGGACCGCGCCCGCTGACCCCGCTGTCCCCGGTGGGCGGCGGACTGCGCTGGGTCGACCCGACACTGCACGTCGAGCGCGGTGAAGTCTGGTGCGTGCTCGAGGAGTTCACCGGCGACGGAGCCGGGGACGTACGGCGGGTGGCCGCCGCCGTACCGCTGGACGGTTCGGCGGCCCGGGACCGGGACGCCGTGCGCGAACTGACCGACGGGCGCCACCGGTTCGTCACCGGGCCCCGCCTCTCGCCGGACGGGCGGCGCGCCGCCTGGCTCGTCTGGGACCATCCACGCATGCCCTGGGACGGTACCGAGCTGATCGTCGCCGAGGTGACCGAAGACGGCACGTTCCTGGAGCCTCGCGCTCTCGCCGGCGGGCCCGAGGAGTCCATCGCCCAGGCAGAGTGGGCGTCCGACGGATCCCTGCTCTACGCCAGTGACCGCACCGGCTGGTGGAACCTGTACCGGGACGGCGAGCCGTTGTGTTCCCGCGAGGAGGAGTTCGCGGGGCCGCTGTGGAAGGTCGGGCAGCGCTGGTTCGCGCCCCTGGATGGCGGGCTGATCGCCGTCGTCCACGGAAGAGGCGCCGCAGTGCTCGGCATCCTCGACCCGGACAGCGGGGAGGTGGTCGACGCGGCAGGGCCCTGGACCGAGTTCGCCGCGACGCTCGCCGCGCACGGCAGCCGGGTCGTGGCCGTCGGCGCCAGCCCGCGCAGCGCTGGCGAGGTCGTCGAGCTGGACTCCCGGACCGGGCGTACCCGGGTCATCGGGGCCGCGCACGAGGACCCGGTGGACCCCGCGTACTACCCCGAGCCGCAGATCCGCACCTTCACCGGCCCCGGGGGCCGTGACATCCACGCCCACATCTACCCTCCGCACCATCCCGGCCACGTCGCGCCCGCCCATGAGCTGCCGCCGTATGTGGTGTGGGCGCACGGCGGGCCCACAGGCCGCGCCTCACTCGTCCTCGACCTGGAGATCGCCTACTTCACCTCGCGCGGTATCGGAGTCGCCGTGGTGAACTACGGCGGCTCGACCGGCTACGGGCGTGAGTACCGCGACCGGCTGCGCGAGCAGTGGGGTGTCGTCGACGTCGAGGACTGCGCCGGCGTCGCGCTCGCTCTCGCGGAGGAGGGCACGGCCGACCGCGACCGGCTCGCCGTGCGCGGCGGCAGCGCCGGGGGCTGGACGACGGCCGTGTCCTTGACGACGACCGACGTGTACGCCTGCGGCACGATCCTGTACCCCGTCCTGGACCTGGTGAGCTGGGGCTCGGGGGAGACCCATGACTTCGAGTCGCGGTATCTGGAGTCCCTCGTCGGGTCCTACGCCGAAGTGCCCGGCCGGTACACCGAGCGGTCGCCCGTCGAGCACGCGGACCGCATCACCGTGCCCTTCCTGCTGCTCCAGGGCTTGGACGACGTCATCTGCCCGCCCGCGCAGTGCGAGCGGTTCCTGGCCCGGCTCGAAGGGCGCCGGATACCGCACGCCTACATCGCCTTCGAGGGCGAGGGGCACGGCTTCCGGCGGGCTGAGACGATGGTGCGCGCCCTGGAGGCCGAGCTGTCGCTGTACGCGCAGGTCTTCGGGCTGAACCCGCCCGGCATCCCCACCCTGGAGCTCAGCAAGTGACACCCCTCGTACGACCGCCCCGACTCGTCCGGGGGGCCCGTGTCGCCGTCGTCGCGCCCAGCGGACCCGTGCGGGAGGAGCGGCTCGCCGCCGGGCTCGACATCCTGCGAGCCTGGGACCTCGACCCCGTCGTGGCCCCGCACGTCCTCGACCGGCACCCCGACTTCCCCTACCTCGCGGGCACGGACGCCGACCGGGCCGCCGACTTCCAGGCCGCGTGGTGCGACCCGGAGGTGTCCGCGGTGCTCTGCGCCCGCGGCGGGTACGGGACACAGCGCATGGTGGACCTTCTGGACTGGGACGCCCTGCGTGCCGCCGGGCCGAAGGTGCTGGCCGGCTACAGCGACATCACGGCGCTGCACGAGGCGTTCGCGGCCCGTCTCGGACTCGTCACGCTGCACGGCCCGATGGTGTCGGCCGTCGACTTCCTGAAGAACACGCGGTCCCAGGAGCATCTGCGCGCGACGCTGTTCGAGCCGGAGTCCGTACGGACCATCGCGTCGTCCGGCACCGCGCTCGTCCCCGGCCGTGCCCGGGGCGTCACCCTGGGCGGCTGTCTGAGCATGCTCGCCTCCGAACTGGGCACTCCGCGCTCACGGCCGGGAGCGCGCGGCGGCCTGCTGCTGATCGAGGACGTCGGCGAGGAGGCGTACCGGATCGACCGCATCCTCACCCAGCTGCTGCGTTCCGGATGGCTTGACGGCGTCGCGGGGATCGCGCTCGGGTCCTGGGAGCGATGCGGGCCCTACGAACTGCTGCGCACCGTCCTCATGGACCGGCTCGGCGGGCTCGGGGTGCCGATCGTGGAGGAGTTCGGATTCGGCCATGGCGAGTGCGCCCTCACGCTGCCGCTGGGAGTCGGCGCCGAACTGGACGCCGAGGCGGGAACGCTGACGCTGGACGCACCGGCGCTGGCCTAAGAGTCATCCTGTAATGGGATGCCGTCCGACCAGTTCCTGTTCGGGAGTGCCACGCCTGTGGGTGGGGCGTTCCCTACTGGGGCGGCTGTTCCGACGTGGGCCTTGTGC
>NZ_JBSFJX010000098.1:0-30338 GCF_053598275.1 Streptomyces sp. NPDC001156
CCTTCGACCGCGGTGTCGGCGGGCGGCGCGCCTCTGCGTCAGGCGACGTGCAAGGTCAGCGCAGCGGTGTGAAGCCTGCCGCCGGTCTGGAACTGCACGAACAGCCGCCAGTTGCCCGCGGTGGGCAGTGCGGCGTGGAAGGACAGTACCGGTCCGCCTTGATCACCGTTGACCTCGGTGGTGGGGTGGAGGTGGGCGAAGGCGGCGTCGCCTTCGTGGAAGGCCGTCAGGTGGGCGTAGGTCTCCAGGTAGGGCTGGAGGTCGGTGACGGGCTTGCCGTCCTTCGTGATGCGCGCGGTCAGCGGATGCGCCATGCCGGCCATCGGCTTGCCTTCGAGGGTGACCGTGTACCCGTCCGCCTTCGCGCTGTCGGCCGCCGCGGGCAGCGGGATCTTCGGGGCGGACCCGGGGACGGTGACGCTCCGGCTGAGGACCAGGTCCTTGCCCTTGGCGCTTCCACTGGCGGGAACGAAAGAAGTGAACATGCGCCATGAGCCCGGCGCGAGGGAGGACAGATCCGCGGTCCAGGTGCCGTCGGAGGCCATCGCCGGGTGCAGGTGCTGGAAGCCGGTCAGGTCGGAGCGAACGGCGTAGAAGTGCATCCGCTTGGTCTGGTCGAGTGCGAAGTCGGTGACCGGTGTGCCGTCCGGGCCGTCGACCGTGAACCGGTAGGGGGTCCGCTTGCCGCTGTCGAGGGTGCTGTCGGGGCTGGTGAGGCGGTAGCCGTCCTTGGCGTCGGACAGGCCGTTACCGTCTGCTGCGGGGTTCATTCCGGGCATGTCGCCCATCGGGGTGTCGGACTCGGTCGAGGGGGTCACCGACGGCATGGTGCTGTGGTTCATGCCGGGCATGGCGGAGTCGTCGGAGGAGCCGCAGGCCGTCAGTGTCATGGCGAGAGCGGCTGCGGTGCCGGCCGCGAGCAGGGCTCGGCGGCGGACCGTGGAACGGGTGGTGGCGAACATCGCTTCAGAGTCTTTCCGGGTGGCGCACCACTCCGGGTGGCGCGCGAGGTGAGCAGGACGCTGGAGCCGGAGACCGCTGGTCAGCGGATTCCGGCGCAGGTCCGGTCACGTCCGCGCGATGCACACCTGTAGGAGAAGATCGCGTCCGCCCGGTGGGCCGCGCCGACTGGTGCCACCTCGGCTCCATGCGCGATGCAGGATCCAGACCGCCAGGACGGTGGGGGCGACGACGGCAACGAGTGGGGCGGTGGGCAGGGGGATCTGGTTCTGGGCGGGAACGGCGACGCAGAGATCTCCGTGAGTACGCATGTCGTCGGCCGGCTCGGCCTGGGCGTCATCCGGCCCCGCCGGCATGGCGCGGGCCGATGCCATCGAGGAGGCATGGGCGTCGTACATCGGGAGAGTGGCGCGCATCTGGCCGTGGCAGCCGTCAGCTGCCGCGGTCGGGGCACCGTGCATGAGGAACAGGCCGAACAGCAGCGCGCACAACGCCGACAGCCGGGCGATGCCCGGGCCGCGAGCGTGTCGGCTCCCCATCGTGGCCTCATCCCTTCTGTGTGCCATGCCCGTCCTTCTGTCCCAAAGGCAAGATACCCGGTGGGGGTACTGTCCGCATGTGGTGCAGCCCACGTAGGGCCGTGCGAACCACCGCCGTATGAGGCAGCTGCCTGGGCTCATCCCGACCGGTGCGGTGGCGGGGGTGCTCACCGCACCGGTCGGTGCTCCGTGATCCAGCGGGCGGCGAGGAGGCCCGAGCCGGCGGTGAGAACAGCGGCTGCGACGACGGTGGCGTTGAGACCGAGAGTGTCGGCGAGGACGCCGGCCACCAGTGCCCCCACGGCGTAGCCCGTGTCGCGCCAGAACCGGTAAGTGCCCAGCGCGTTGGCCCGCCAGGTGGGGTGGGCGTGATCGGATATGGAGGCGATCAGCGCGGGGTAGACCATCGCGGTGCCGATGCCGAGAACGACGGCGGACGCGATGCCCGCGAGCAGTGGGGTCTTGAGCAGGGCCAGGGCGAGGACGAAACCGCAGGCCTGGACGAGCATGCCGTGGACGATCAGTCGTTTGCGGCCGATGCGGTCGGCGAGATGGCCGGTAGGAATCTGCCCGATGCCCCACAGGATGGGGTAGAGGCCCTTGATCAGGCCGACGGCGGCGAGGCCGAGGCCGTGGTCGGTGAACAGCAGGGGGAAGACGCCCCAGGTGAGGCCGTCGTTGAGGTTGTTGACCAGACCGGCCTGGCTGGCCCCGCGCAGGGAGCGGTTGTGCCAGGAGGTACGGGCGAAAGTGGCGGCCAGGCCGCTGTCCTCACCGGTGGGAACGGGCCTGGTGTGCTGGGTGAGTTCGAGGGCGACATGGGCGGCGGTGTCGCGGACGACGAGGGACAGCGCGAGTCCGGCGGCGACGAAGACGACGCCGATGAGCTCGGGCGTGGGACGCAGGCCGTAGGCGGTGGCCAGGTAACCGGTGATCAGGGCGGTGGCGCCGACGGCGGTGTAACCCGCGGCTTCGTTGAGACCGGTGGCCAGACCACGGCGCGCGGGACCCACGAGGTCGATCTTCATGTTGACGGTCATCGACCACGTCAGGCCTTGGTTGAGGCCGAGCAGGACGTTCGCGGCGACGATCCAGCCCCAGGACGGCGCCCAGGCGAGGGCGAAGGGGACGGGGATGCCGATCAGCCAACCCGTGACGAGGAGTTGCTTGCGGCGGAAGCGGGCGGTCAGCGCGCCGGCGGCGAGGTTGGTCAAGGCCTTGGTGACGCCGAAGGCGATGATGAAGGCGAAGACGGCCAGGTCGCTGGTCAGGCCGAAGGCGTCCGCGCCGATCAGCGGGACGGTGGTGCGCTCCAGGCCGACCAGGCCGCCGACGCAGACATTGATGATGACCAGCAGGGTGAATTGGAGCCAGTTCTCCCGCAGCCCCAGGCGGATCGGCCGGCCCGACGTGTCGGCCGGTGTGGTGGTTGCGGGGCTGGCGTTCACGCGCTGATGCCCTGGGCGAGCTGCCTGCCGTGGGCCGCCGCGTAGTCGGCCGGTCCGCCGTCGAGAACGGCGATGTCGGAGTGGCCCGCGCGTTCGAGGAGACTGGCGGCGGTCATGGCCCGCTCGCCGTGGCCGCAGGCCACGACCGGCCCCTGGGGGGCATCGTCGGTGCGAGCGATGAGCCCGCCGAGCTCGATGTGCACGGCACCGGGCACGTGTCCGGCGGCGAACTCCGCGTCCTGCCGCACGTCGACGTAGGGGCGGTTCTCGGCATGGTCGGCGGTCACGAACGCGGTGGAGGTCTGCTGGTTGCCGTCGTCCAGCCAGGCGGTCATACCGCCGGCCAGCCGTCCGGCGAGGCGCTCATAGCCGATCTTGTACGCCTGCCAGACGATCTCGTTCAGGTCCTGGTCCTCGCCGGTCACGAAGGCGAGCGGGACGGTGTCGGGCAGGAGCCAGCCCAGCCAGGTGGCGAACTGGCCGCGCAGCGGGATGGACAGGGAGCCGGGGATGTGGCCGGCCGCGTAGTCGGCCGCCGGGCGCACGTCGACCACTTGACCGCCGTCGGCCAGCAGCGACTTGACCTGTCCGACGTCGAGGGCGGCCAGCACCGGCGCGGAGGTGATGACCGAGGGGCCGAGCCGGTTGGCCTCGGCGAGCCGGGCGAAGTAGTCCGGGTAACTGCCGAGGCCGGCCACCAGGCGGCGTACGAAGGTTTCCTCGTCCGGGGCGCCCAGCAGCGGATTCGTCTGCTTCTGACTGCCGATCGTGGAGATGCGCTCCGCGCCGCCCAGGGTGGAGCAGAAGGACCCGGCCCCGTGGGTGGGCCAGACCGCAACACTGTCCGGCAGCGCGGCGAGGCGCCTGAGCGAGCGGTACTGGGCCCGGGCGAGTTCATCGGTGCGGCCGGCGCCGAGCAGATCGGTGCGGGCAGCGGAGTTCACGATCAGTGAGCCGCCGGTGAACACCCCGAGCGCGACGTCCCCGTCCAGCAACAGGAACGCGACATGCTCTTCCGTGTGGCCGGGTGTGGCCAGGGCTCGCAGCGTCAGGCCACCCAGGTCGACCTCGTCGCCGTCGGCCAGACCGAGGTGCGCGAAAGCCCGGTGTCCTGCGGCGGAGGCCAGCACGGTGGCCCCGTGGTCGTGACCGAGCTGGACGGCGCCGGAGAGGAAGTCCGCATGCAGGTGCGTGTCCGCCGCGTACGCCACTGCCAGGCCGCGCCGCTCGGCGGCCTCCCGCAGGGCACGCAGATCGCGGCTCGCGTCCACCGCCAGGGCGCGGCCGTCGCCGAGGTCGACGAGGTAGGCGCTGTTGCCGAGCCCGGTGTCGACCAGTGGTGTCAGGTGGTCGTCGGCGAAGCCCATCAGGTCCTCCAAGGTCCGGATGCGAGGGGCGTGGTCGGCGTTGTGGTCACCGCGCCCACCTACACGTACACTATTCCATGGATTTATGGAGGATCGCATGGCGGGAACCACTACGGCCGGTACGAAGTCGCACCTGTACGACGCGTTCGCGGCCAGCGGCAAGGCGCTGGCCAGCGGAAAGCGCCTGGAGCTGATCGACCTGCTGGCCCAGGGCGAGCGCACCGTCGATGCCCTGGCCAAGGCCGCCGGGCTGAACCTGACGACGGCCTCGGCGCATCTGCAGACCCTGAAACAGGCCGGATTCGTCGCCACCCGCCGCGAGGGGGTGCGCATTTACTACCGGCTCGCCGGCCAGGACGTGGCCCAACTGTTCGCGCTGCTGCGCAAGGTCGCCGAAGCCCACCAGGCCGCTGTGCCCGCGGCGCGTGACGCCTACCTCGGCGAGGACGGCGCGGTGGAGGTCACTCACGAGGAACTGTGTGCCCGCGCGGCGGCCGGGGACGTGGTGGTGCTCGACGTACGGCCGGTGGAGGAGTACATGGCCGGGCACATCCCGGGTGCGGTGTCCATCCCGGTCGGGGAACTGGCCGACAGGATCAACGAGTTGCCCGAGGAGACGGAGATCGTCGTCTACTGCCGCGGTGAGTACTGCGTGCTCGCCTACGACGCGGTGCGGCTGCTGACCGATCTCGGACGGCGGGCCGTCCGCCTCAATGACGGCATGCTCGAGTGGCGCCTGGCAGACCTGCCCGTCGACGCCCCCGCCCTGGCGTGACCCGGATCCTGACTCGGCCTCAGCTGCCGCGGAGACGCGGCCAGAACCCGTAGCCGGCCGGTCCGATCACCTCGGCGGGCCATCCCGTCTGCCGTCCCGACCCCGTCCGCAGAGGTGATCTCGGCAGAGGACTGTCACACATGGACGACATCAGCCGTCAGGGCACAGGAGGGTCTGCGTCTCACAAGGGAGTGTGCGATGAGGAATGCCACGCTGGTGAAGGCCACGCGCTACGTGAGCCTGCTGTCCTGCGGGATGCTGGCGGGGGTCGCCGTCACCGTGCTCTTTCTGGAACTGGCGCTCCGACGGCTGAACGGCCCGACGTACGTCCGCGTGCGGCAGGTGGAGTTCACCTTCTTCACCTGGTACATCGGGGCCATCACCGTACCGACCCTTGTCGCCGTGGCCGTACTTGTCATCTACGCGCGCAAGGCGCAGAGCCCCATCCGGCGGCCGGCGGCCATCGCCCTCGGGCTGCTCCTGCTGGCCCTGCTGGTCACGCTTGCGGTCAACGGTCCCATCAACGTGGAGGAACTGGGCTGGAACGTCCAGGCTCCCCCTGCGGACTGGGCACACGTACGTGACCGCTGGCAGATCGCTCATGCGGTACGGACCGCCGCGATCGTCCTCGCACTCGGCTACCTCACTGCCGCGATCCTGGACCGCCCGGCTCCCGATGTGCGTTCGCTGCGCCAGGCGCCGTAGCCGAGCTCCCGCCGCCCAGGTCGGCGACCTGACCCGGCTGAGCGCGCCGGCCACGCTCGACCTCGGGCAGATGCGCCGACCTTCAGCCGTCGAGTCACAGACAGTCGCGCTCACTACTCGCACGCCGACGTGACCTGCCTCTTCTCTGCGATCACAGGCAGACGACGATGCTTCCTCACACACGCCGCGCAGGTAGGCCCCGCGCCCATCGGCCCAGGCCCGGCGCCTAGACTCGCGGCGCCAGTGCATTCCCGAGGGCAGTGCCAGAAGGAACCGACAAGATCATGCGCGTGACCGTGGCCCGTGGCCTGACGGAGGACTTCGGATGACCGGCGCCGAGGAACCCGTCCTCCTCCACACCGCAGGGCGGGCCGCCCACATCACTCTCAACAGGCCGAAGGCCCTCAACGCGCTGTCCCACGCGATGGTGCGGCGCATCGACGAGGCTTTGAAGTCCTGGAAAGACGACCCGGCCGTCGAGACCGTGGTCATCACGGGGGCGGGGGAGCGCGGCCTGTGCGCGGGCGGCGACATCCGCGCCGTCCACGACGACGCCCGCGACGGTGACGGCACCGCCACCGCCGCCTTCTGGCGCGACGAGTACCACCTCAACGCCCGTATCGCCCGCTACACCAAGCCGTACGTCGCCGTCATGGACGGCATCGTCATGGGTGGCGGTGTCGGCATCTCCGCGCACGGCAGCGTCCGGGTCGTCACCGAGCGGTCGAGGGTCGCCATGCCCGAGACCGGTATCGGGTTCGCCCCCGACATCGGCGGCACCTACCTGCTCGCCCTCGCCCCTGGCGAACTGGGCACGCACCTCGCACTGACCGGCGCGCAGATCGGTGCCGCCGACGCCCTGCTGTGCGGGCTCGCCGACCACTACATGCCGTCCGCCGCTCTCCGGCACTTCGTCGCCGATCTCGCCGAAATGCCCGTGGAGCAGGCGGTCGCCCGTCATGTGCAGCCGTCGCCCCCAGGGGAGTTGGCAGGACGCCGGGAGTGGATCGACGCCTGCTACGCCGCCGACCGGGTCGAAGAGATCGTGCAGCGGCTGTTCGCCCACGGCGACCCGGCCGCGAAGGACACGGCGGAGACGCTGCTCACCAAGTCACCGACCGCCCTGAAGGTCACCCTGGCCGCCATCCGCCGTGCTCGGCGGCTGGGCGCGCTGGAGCCCGTCCTCGACCAGGAGTACCGCGTCTCCTGCGCGGCCCTGAACTCTCCCGACCTGGCGGAGGGCATCCGCGCCCAGATCATCGACAAGGACCGCAACCCGCGCTGGTCGCCGGCGACCCTCGGCGAGGTCACGGACGCCGACGTCGAGCGCTTCTTCACCCCTCTCGGCGAGCTCGAGTTGGGACTTGCCGGACCCAACTCAGCTCCCAAGGAGGTCTGGTGAAGCGAACCGTCGCGTTCGTCGGACTCCGACACAGGGGCGTTCTCTGCGACGGGATCGGTCGCTCGGCCCGCCCGAGCGGCCGCCACCGCTGACATCCGACGGACCGGCCACCCGCCGCGAGAGGAAGATCACGCCAGGTGGCGCGGTCTTGGCCGGGTACCCGTCACGCGGTACGGTCGGTCCGATATCGACGACGGCGAGACGGAAGCCGGTGGGAATCCGGCACGGTCGCGCCACTGTATGCAAGACGCCTCGTGAGGCGTTTCGTGAGTCAGACCCGTGGCTGTCGTCCAGTGCACCACCGAGATGGGACGCGAACTCCCAGAGGAGGTTCTGCCATGGCGCAGACCGTCGCCCAGCCGACAGCCACCACCCCCGTCGTTCCCGCCACGCTGCCCCTGAAGGCGATAGCTCCCTGGGCGGTCTTCTTCGGCATCCTGATGCTGGTCCTGCTCTACTTCGTCGGCGCCGAGCAGGGCGCCACCTCCGTGTTCAACGGCACGGACGTCCACGAGTGGGTGCACGACGCCCGCCACCTGCTCGGCTTCCCCTGCCACTGACGCGAGGGGCGCCGCACGCTCATGAACTCCGCAACAGTAAGAAACCTCCTGGTACGAGGCATGCTCGCCGGCCTGGCCGCCGGTGTGCTCGCCCTGGTCGTCGCCTATCTGCTCGGTGAGCCGAACGTCGACAAGGCGATCAGCTTCGAGGAGGCCCACTCCCACGAGCACGAGATGGAAGTCGTCTCCCGCTCGCTGCAGTCCACCGCCGGTCTCGCCACCGGCGTCCTGGTCTACGGGGTCGCCTTCGGCGGTATCGCCGCGCTCGCGTACTGCTTCACGCTCGGCCGGATCGGCCGCTTCAGCCCGCGGGCGACCGCGCTGCTGCTGTCGGGCTGCGCACTGCTCGCCGTGTACGTCGTGCCGTTCCTGAAGTACCCGGCCAATCCGCCGTCGGTGGGCAACCCCGACACCATCGGCAAGCGGACCACTTTGTACTTCCTGATGATGGTGCTCAGCGTCCTCCTCGCGGTCGCTGTCACCATCCTGGGCAAGCGACTGGCACCCCGTCTGGGCACCTGGTGGGCGACCGTGGTGGCCGTGGCCGGCTTCGCCGTGGTGATCGGCTTGGCCTACGAGTTCCTGCCTGCCATCAACGAGGTACCGAAGGACTTCCCCGCCACCCTGCTGTGGCGGTTCCGTCTCTCGGCCCTCGCCATCCAGGCTGTCCTCTGGGGCGGATTCGGCCTGCTCTTCGGCGAGTTGGCCGAGCGGCAGCTGAATCCCAAGCCCGCGACAGCCCCGTCCGGGCGGACGGTTCCCGCCTCGCACTGACGGTTTTGGGACACGAGAGGGCCCTTCGGAACCATCCGGGGGCCCTCTCGCGTTCCCCGGACACCGACGCGATCGGATCACGGGCAGGGCACAGAACACCGACCGATGAGGCAGGCAGCGCCAAGCCGTGGAGCGGAGGAACCGAGTGGCCAGACACCCTCAGCCGCGCCGCATCACCCTCGGGGGCCGTGAGGCGGTCGCTCACCGTCGAGGAGTACGAGCAACTGATCGCCACCCGACGGCAGATCGGCGGTCAGAGCGCCCGGGTGCGTGTGCTCGCCCAGCAGGCGAAGCGGACCGAACAGCTCCTGCGGGAACTGGAAACGCTGGTCCAGGACCCGATGGACTGCCACGGGCCGGACGGTGCGGTGCCGCCGGAGTGCCCGGCGCCCTGTCCCGCGGGCCGAGCCGCGGAGTGGGACGAGGGAACCGACTCCCTGCGCTGCGCGATAGCGGCGCTGCTGCGCCGCCACCGGACCGCGGCCTCCTGAACCACGGCACCCGCCCCCGCCTCAGCGCATCGACGCAGTGCCGGACGCGGCGTCAGACGCGGTGTTCGAAGCCGGGTCAGACACGGTGTCAGCTGTGTGACCCGACGCTCCCAGAGGCTGTCCGAGCCGCAGGTTCCACCGGCCGCCCCGCCCGCTGAGCTCCGTGGCCGTCAACGGCGGCACGTCCAGCCGCCAGAAGGAAGCCGCGGGCAGGCCCAGAACATGGACGACCGCGGCCCGTACGACCTCCGGCTCGACCACGGCGACGGTACGACCGTCGGTGTCCTGCGCGGTGTCCAGCCAGCGCCCGACCCGCTCGCACACGTCCCGCACCGACTCTCCGCCGTGTCCTTCCCAGTCGGCGTCGCTGAGCCACTGGCCCACTCCCTCCGGTTCGGCGGCCGCCACCTCCTCAAGAGTGCGGCCTCGCCAGCGGCCCACATCCAGACCTCCCAGCTCCGCCGTCTCCTCGCCGTCGAGGCCGAGCGACGCCGCCGTCTCCCGGCAGCGCACGCTCGGGGAGGTCAGCACACGGACGGGCGAGGGCAGCGACCCGGCCACCGAACGGGCGCGGGCCGCCCCGATGTCGTCGATCGAATCGCCGTCATAGAAGCGGGCGTGCCGCAGCGATGGGCTCGTCGCGGGCGAGACGAAGGTGACGCGGCTGGTCACGTGCCTGTTCCTCCTGCGGTTGTCGTGGCGTCTGAAGCTGGGATCGCGGGAGTGTATATGAGCGTGTACGAGAATATCTTCGCGTGAATCTGACTGAGTGGGGGCGGATGCAGGGGGTCAGTCCTCAGTGGGCGGAGTGCAGACTCAGCCCCAAGCCCTGGACTTCGTGCAGTGGTTCGCCGACGCCTGAGTGGGCCGCCCACTGCAACGGGAAGAACGTTGTGCTGAAGAAGAGTTGGCGGCCGCAGAAGCGGATCTGGGCTTTGAACTGCCGGCTGCCTTGCGGGAGGGTTACGCGCTCTTCGGCCGTCGGGACGACCTCACTCGACAGCAGGATCCACTGGTCCGGCCGACCGGCCTCTACGTTGATGACGCCCTGACCGGCGTCCTGGTCTTCCGGCGCGAGAACCAGGACTGCGCCTACTGGGGGATCCCCCTGGCAGAGATCGAGCAGGGCGACCCACCCGTAGTGGTGGAATCACACTGGGGCTGGATCCCCTACCTCGATCGGATGTCCTCGGCAGGGGTGGAGCTCGTGCTGAGCGAGTTACTCTTCGGCTCGGACAGTCACTACGACGCCTGCGAGTTGCCGGACGCGCTGCTGCCGAGCCTTCACGAGCGCTACGCCCCAGTGGCCCTGCCCGACCATCCCATGTGGGCCAGTGAGGATGACTCGCCCGTGCGCTGGTACTCAGCGCCCGGTCGGCTGGTGCGCCGAGACGGGATCCAGGACCAGTCCTGGATCCACGCGTGTGGGCGTGCGGCTGCCGATCTTGAAATCGTGCGCCAGGACCTGCCCGCCCCTGTGTCCGCTGAAGCCGGGCTCGCCAGCCGATTCAGCGGGCCGGCCCGTGATGCTGGCCGGACCGGCGAATACGCGACCAAGAAGGGGCGCTCATGCCGTCAGTGGGCCCTCGCCCACTGAGAACGCCCGCAGTGGGCACATCGGCGCCATGACGCGAACGGCCCGGGGCCGGCAGTTACAGGACAGCCATGAGTGCTTCCCGTGCCCGACGGTCATGGGGGCACCAGGCGGGAGCCCCGAGTCATCGTGCTATTACTCCGGCCACGCCGAGTTCTGAATCACCTCGACGAAGTCGATGTGCCGGTAACCGGGAACGAAATGCTCCAGTACATCGGCGTTGACGGTACCGAAGGTGGTGTCCGGACGATGCTTGAACCCGTCCGTGAACGCCTGGAGGATTTGGTTCTTGAAATCGGGGCGGGGGTGAGCCTTCGTCACCTCGGCGATGTCCGCCTCGCTGAGATTGTCCAGACGCATTCCGAGGACATCCGTCTCGACGCCCGCGGTGGTCGCCGCAATCTCCGGTGCCATCTTCCACGGGACCTCAGGAGTGGTGTGCAGGGCGATGGCGGTCCATGCGAGATCGGCGTCCGAGTCGGAGTAGCCGTGCTTCAGCAGGAACGCACGGGCCTGGTCGGCGCCGTCGAGTTCGAACCGCTGGTCATCGCTGCGGTAGGGCGGCACCAGGCCCGTGTCATGGAACAGCGCAGCGACGTACAGCAGTTCCGGATCGGGCTTCAGACCCAGCTTGCGGGCCTGAAGGCTGCCGAAGATGAACACTCGCCGCGAGTGGTTGAAAATCAGAGGAGTGGTCGTCTCCCTGATCAGGGCGGTTGCATCGGTGACAACGGGAGTGTCGGGAATCGTGACGCCAGCGATGATCTCGCTCATGAGGGACTCCAATCGATTCTGTGATCGGTGGCGATGTATGTATCCAGGATCTCCCCATTGCGCGATCCCGGTCATGTGTGCAGTCGGTCGTAAAACCCACGGATTCGGACATGCGGAAGGTCTGGCAGGTCTCAGCACCGTGGGCGAACGGCACCGGTGGATCAGATGACGGAGTTCTCCTAGGGGACGCAGCGCATCACGACGAGCGCCTCCACGTTGCGGCTGCCGTTGCGTCCACGGATCGCGGAGCGCTTCTGCTCCTCGGCGATGTCGCCGGACGTCCGCAGTCGGACAGTCCGATGCGCACCGCCCGCCGAGAAGCTCTGACGATGCCGCCCCGGGCGAGGCATCGCTCGTTCCCGTCTCGCAAAAGGCGTGGACAGAGATCGTTCAAGCGCGAGACTGGCCTCATGACCGCACCGGATCCCAAAGCCGACCTTCACTTCTACCTGCAGTCCGCCCGTGATGCCCTGCTGTGGAAGCTCGAAGGTCTCTCGGAGTACGACTCCCGCCGCCCCCTGACGCCGACCGGCACCAACCTCCTCGGGTTGGTCAAGCACGTGGCCGGTGTGGAGCTGGGCTATCTCGGCGACACCTTCGGACGGCCGTCCGGCGAGCCGCTGCCCTGGCTCGAAGACGGTGCTGAGCCCAACGCGGACATGTGGGCCACCGCCGACGAGTCACGCGAACAGATCGTGGAGCTGTACCGCCGTGCCTGGGCGCACGCGGACGCGACGATCGACGCACTGGGGCTGGAAACGATGGGCAGGGTGCCGTGGTGGCCCAAGGACAGGGACGAAGTGACGTTGCATCATGCCGTGGTGCGCGTGATCGCTGATACACAACGGCACGCCGGGCACGCCGACATCGTCCGGGAACTGATCGACGGTGCTGTCGGCATGAACGAGGGCAACACCAGCATGGGAACGGGTGACGCGAGGGGGTGGGAGAACTACCGCAGCCGGCTCGAGCGCGTGGCCGAGGAGGCAGCTCGCAAGCCCGCCGTGGACAAATAACCAGTGGAGACGTGTTCGCGGCGATGACAAGGTGAAGCCCATGCCGTCGCCCATGGTTGAACAACTGCTCCGTGAACTGCACGCGTCGCTCACCCAGCGCAAGCGTCCGGAGGATGTGGCTCGGCTCATCCAGGATCTCTACGCCGCCCACGGCGCTGACCTTGATACAGCGACCGAGGCGGCGCTCGTCAAGGCCGCTGAGAACTCGCTTCGCAACCTATGGCACGGATACACCTCCATGCTCGAGGAGTTCGCCCGTCCGGTCGGCGCACAGCGCCAGCTCGCCCGAGCGGCAAGCCTGTTCACGAGCGTGCCGGAACTCCCGGCCGGCGCCGGGGATGATCCAGTCCAGATCGAGGCGGTGATCCGGCGAGCTGGTGAGGAGATCGGCCGCTCGTATGGGCAGAACGACTTCGGTATGGATCGCCTCAACCGGGCCGAGCGCGCAGCGGCGGGCCTCGGTGAGATCTCCAAACGGCAGTACAACAAGCGCTTCCGGCTGCTGCGCCGGATGGAGGCCAAGCTGGCCCGGCTCATCCACGAGCAGCGCCGCCGTGAAGTGACCATGACCGGCAAGGGTGCGCTCGCCCACGTCCTCCCGTACGAGCTCTTCGCCATGGACCTGGACACGGCGGCCTTCATTGCGTACTTCACGGCACGCGGTTACATGCGCAGCATCTTCACCAACGGCAGGCAGCGTCAGGTATACGACGAGGTCGCCGAGGCCTTGTTCCAGCGCCTTCAGGACATCCCCGAGCGGACTTGCTGGTACGCGGTCGCCCATGTGCGTCCCACGCCCGAAGTACTGGCCCATGTGTCCGACGAGGACATCACACAGTTGCTCATTCGATGGAACCGCTTCCTGCGCCAGGTGGCGAACCTGTTGGAGGACGCCTGGAGCCGGCATCCGCTGGAGCGCGAGACGATGATCGTGCGCCGCGGCGACGACGCGTCCACGTGGAACCAGTCCGCACAAGCGTGGAACACGGCCCGTGCACACTGGTTCGCGCTGCTGAGTGAGCTGGGCCAGGACGAGATCCTGGATCGGTTCTGCCCTGGCAAGGTGCCCCGCCTGATGGCGGCGGACGTGGCGTACTGGCACCGCATGAGCGGCGGTGGGCTGCACCCGGACACGTACGTCTGGGCCGAACTTCCCCTGCCCTGGGAGGTACTTCGGGGGGAGAGGGAATGCCCGCGCTCACTCGTCGAAGCGGTCTGCGCCCGGCATGGGGTGGACCCGGTGGCCGGCGCCTGGACCGCCCCCAGGCCGGTGGCTGCGGCTGTCGTCTTCCGGCGGACGCCGGAGTTGGTACACGGAGTCGCCGTCGCCGACCCGCTCATGGCCGGCGCTCTCCGGTCGGCAGGTGTCTTCTCCGGCAAGGACAAGCGTGCTGCCGCTCAAGAGTGGTGGTGATCTACGGCAACGGAGGGCTGTGCGCGACCGGGTAAATCAGTTGACCTACGCGGTGGCCCCAGAAATCATCAGGGTGGCGATGAGGAAGCTCTGTGGAGGAGCGCCCGGCTCTGATCTCCGGGTGGACGCAGGTTCGAATCCTGCCCTCGTCGCCTCTTTACGTACCTGTCTGAAGCACCCCGACGTGTGGTCTTGCGGCCGGCGAGTCCGCCGAGTGCGTGGCGCCTGAGCTCCAGGGAGATGTACTGCGGCAGCCCTCGGTGCGCTGTGTAGGCCGGGCTGTTGTCATCCGAGCGGTACACGCCCTGGAACGCGGGGCCCAGCGTCCAGATGAGCTGCGACGCGTGCGATCGTCCGGGCGTTGTCCTCGAACAGATGCGCTTGCATGCCCGCCGCCTGGGCGGCCTCGACGTTGACGGAGACATCGTCGATGAAGAGACAGTTCTCCGGGCGTACGTCCAAGGTGGCACATGCGGCCTCAAAGGCTCGCAGGTCAGGTTTGCCGACGCCGATCTCGTGCGAGTAGATGATCTGTTCCACCAGGTCCTCGAAGTGGTACAGCGCCGTCTCGCGCTCCCGGGCACCGACGAAGCTGTTGCTCAGGATGGCCAGCCTGCACGTTCCCTGCAACCCCCGCACGTAGGCGATGAGTTCCTCATTCGGCGTCCCCAGGTATTCCGCCCAGAGATCAGCCATGAAGGCTTCGATCTCGAAGGCCTCGAGACCCAAACGTGCTGCCACCTGCTCGTGCACCTCTCGTTCGCTGATGCTTCCGGCGCTTCCAGCACGCCATACGTCGCGCATCCGGTCATTCACCGTGCCCAGCGGCAGCTCCAGCCGGTCTTCCCACCGTTGCGTCCACCCCGTGTCCGGCGTGATCTCCGGTACTCCGCCGATGTCGAGAATGACGCAGGTCGCGGTCATGTGAACTCCCCCTCTTGGTCCCGTCCGGCTCACCGAGCGCACACACCGCCGCTCAGGAGATCCGTGGAGACACTGTTGCTCTTCCGTCCGGGGCGAGGTCAAGCGATCTTGAATCCTGTGACAGCCCTGTCGCGAGACGCCGACGCGACCGGCCGAACCGGCAGGCACCGCTACAGCCGCAGCCTTCGACATCGCCATGCCCACCGCGCGTCGACCGGCTTGTCGGTGAACTCCATCACAGATTGGACCCCCAATAGAGGTATGGTCTACATTAGATACCTGCCCTCCAATGATAGGAATCTCTGATGTCCTAGCACGTCCCCCCGCAGCCGCGCATCGCCATCGCCTTCCACTCCGGATACGGTCACACCGCCGTCCTGGCCGAGGCGGTACAGCGGGGTGCCGAGAAAGCCGGTGCGCAGGTCGCCTTCATTCCGGTGGATTCCATCACCGATGAGCAGTGGAGCGAGCTCGACGCCGCCGATGCCGTGATCTTCGGAACGCCTACCTACATGGGCGGTGCGTCCGCCGGCTTCCACACGTTCGCAGAGGCCACGGGCCGTCGGTTCGTCGACGGGGCATGGGCCGACAAGATCGCCGCCGGCTTCACCAACTCGTCCTCGAAGAGTGGTGACAAGCTGAACACGTTGACGTTCCTCGCCGCCTTCGCGGCGCAGCACCGCATGATCTGGGTGAGCCTGGGACTCGCCCCGGGCTGGAACGCCCTTGAGGCCGGCGAGGACGACCTCAACCGGCTCGGCTTCTGGACCGGCGTCGGCGCGCAGACCCCGCTGGACGGTGGAGTCGACGCGGTGCACAGCTCGGACATCGCCACTGCCGAACACCTCGGGGCGCGCGTCGCGGAGCAGGCCACAGCCTTCGTCGCCGGTCGCGCCGCCTTGGCCGGCTCGGCCGGCGCCTGAGCGGTCGGTCGCCCGGGGATCACGTCTACCCCGAGGCGCCAGTCCGAGATCACCACCACCCCGGCGCCTCCGCCCGCCGAGCGGCGGATCGGTCAGCCGCTGCCGACGTCGTCAGGTGCGCGGCTTTGCTTTGTTCGAGGTGAGGCCGATGATGTCGGCGAGGTGGCGCCAATGGGAGCGTGCCGGCGTCTCTCGTCCTCCCCCGGTGATGATCTGCAGGGCCAGGTGGTCATACGCCGGGCGGGTGCCCTGCCTCGGTCAGGCCGCCGTTTACACGGCCTGGCTGAGCGCCTGGAACTCGGCGGCGCGCAGGGTGATCTGTGCGGCCCGGGTGTTCTCCTCGAGATGAGACACGCGGGAGGTGCCGGGAATGGGCAGCATCACGGGGGAGCGGTGAAGCAGCCAGGCCAGGGCCAGCTGGGAGGGGCTCGCACCGTACGTCTTGGCAAGCGTGTCCCAGTGGGCCGCCGGGACGTGCCAGTTGGCCGGTGGCCATCGGGAACCACAGGATGAAGCCCAGGCTTTCCCGCTCGGCGTAGTCCAGTACATCCTCGGCATGTCGATCGGCGGGGTTGTACAGGTTCTGCACGGAGACGATGTCCGCGATCGCGCGCGCTTCCTGGATCTGGGAGACCGTCACCTCTGAAAGGCCGATGTGGCCGATCTTGCCCTCTTCCTGCGGCAGGCAAAGTTCGCCGACCTGGTCGGCGAGCGGTACCTGGGGGTCGATGCGGTGCAACTGGTAGAGGTCGATGCGGTCCACGCCCAGGTGGCGCAGGCTCAGTTCGGTCTGCTGCCGCAGGTATTCGGGCCGGCCCAGCGGCCGTCAGCCGTCCGGGCCCGAGCGTGACAGCCCGCCCTTCGTGGCGATCACGAGGCCCGCCGGGTAGGGGTGCAGTGCCTTATGGATGAGCTGCTCGCTGACGAACGGGCCGCAGGAGTCCGCGGTGTCGCTGAAGTTCACGCCCAGTTCGACGGCCCGGCGGAGCACACGTACAGCCTCATCCCCCCATACGCCGGGGCCGGTCAGTTGCATGGCTCCGTATCCGAGCCGGTCGACGGGCAGGCTGCCGCCGATCCGGAACACTCCGGAAGCGTCAGCGGGACGTGAGGTTTCCGGAGCCATGGTCTGTACTTCCTGTTGTTGTGCCGGCCTAGCGCTGTAGGCGGCAGTGGGCACCGGCAGGAGTCGTGCGGAGTGAGGGGCAGTCCCACGCGGGTGAGAGGCAGTCAGTGCGCGTCGGTGACCGGCTCCAGGACGAAGAGCGGGATGTCCCGATCGGTCCCGGCCCGGTACTCGACGAAGGGCGGGTAGGCGGCGTCCGCGTGCTTCCACCATTCGGCCTTCTCCTCGCCGTGAAGCTCGCGAGCGATCATGTCCTGCTTGGCTGCCCGGTCCTGCACCTCGACGAGGGGATGGGCGACCACGTTGTGGTACCAGGCGGGGTGCTGGTCAGCGCCACCGTTGGAGGCGGCCACCGCGTAGCAGCCGTTGTGTTCCACCCGCATCAGCGGCATCTTGCGGACCTTGCCGGACTTCACGCCCATGGTGGTCAGGATGATGACCGGCAGGTCCAGGAAGGTGCCGCCCTCCTCACCGTCGGTGGCCTCGTACAACGCGACCTGGTCGCGTACCCACGAGGTGGCGCTCGGCTCGTACTCACCATGGAGAGGCATTGCTCGTGCTCCTAGCAGTTCTTCGAGGCACGGGCCGTGGGGTTCGCAGCCCGGGTGTGGCCTATGAGTTTCCAAAATAGACCACATCTCTATTGGGGTCCAATAGGTCCTCGGTGTCCAGGGAGTGTGAGCCTTCGCCCGGCAAGGAACGTGTGCGCCGCAATGGAGCCGTCCATGCTGGCTTGGCGTCGGGGAACGGACGCCCGAGGCATGTCGCCCGGTCGTCCCGCCCTTGGTCGCTCGGGCGGCTGTGGCTGCTGATGACCGCTGCTCAGCCCGGATCGAGGAGCAGGCGTCCATCGGTGATCGGTGCCGAGGGGCGGGGCAGTGCAGGCGCTCGTCACCCTGGAGCCAGTCAGACGTGCGCCGCCCGGCCGTCCACAGGCTGATTCCTCGGCGCCGGCGTCTTCACGGGTCGCGATGGTGAGCTATACAACCGGCCGGCGTCTCTGGCCGGGCATCGGCCGTCCATCGGCTCGCGCATCGGATGTCGAACGCGACCGTGGCGCCGCCCCGGCAGGGCGACGCCACAGCAGAGCCCTTCGGGGCTCCAGGAAGGCCTTCTACTTCGTCGTACCCCAGAGCTGGCCGTCGGGCACGTGGGACGGGTTGCCCATCAGCCTGTCGACCCGGATCTGCGAGGGCACCGCCGTCCGGCGATCGCCGCGTTCGTGGCTGCCGTGCCGGAACGAGCTGTGCGTGAAGGTCATCGCGTAGGGGTGGGCAAAGTTCGTGGTAGAGCCGCTGACCAGCGGGAAGTGCCCCTGGGAGACGGTCGCGGGGGAGTCCGCGGTGTCGATGATCCACACGGTCTTGGCGGACACGCCGCATTTCTGCAGGGTGAGGCCCTCGTCCTGATGCGCGGTGTGAGCCAGGCCCGCACACAGGCCGGTGCGCTTGCCGTGCGGCGCGTATTCGACCTCTACTGCGCGCAGCTTGCCCAAGTGCTTGTTCACCTCGGCGGACACGAGGCCGTCCTTGTAGAAGTCGGACACTTGGCCCGCGCGGTGGCCGACGATGTCCCCGGCCGCATCGGACGTGCTGACGGGGTACATCGCAGTGGGCTGGCCGACCCTCGCCACCCCCCGATACACGGTCTCGACCAGGTTGGGCCGCTCGGACGTGCCGAACTTGGTGCTGTAGATCTGGATGCAGCTGTCACCGCACTCCGGGGTGGCCGCGTTCGCGGAGAGTGCTCCCGCCGCACCGAAGCCACCGACCATGGTCGCCACCGCCGCCGCAGCGAGCGCCTTGTTCTTGATGGACATAAACGTTTCCCTTACTCGTACCGTAGCCAGGACCCTGCGCACTGCCGCCTCACCGGTCCTGGGTGGGACGGTCTTCTTCGATCGCCCGGCCGGCCCGGGCCGCAACGTGCGTGCCGCGGTCGTGGAGGTTGGCCACCGCCGAGCGGTCGATCTGCAGGTTGAGGAGTTCCGGGCGGCTGTAGTGGCCGCGCGCGTCCATCAGGCGCTTGCGCCGGTCGATCAGTTCGAAGTCCAGGTCGGCGATGACTTCGCCTTCACCGGAGGTGAGCGGCTCGCCGAGGATGCGGCCATCGGGGTCGACAATGGCGGTGAAGAAGCCGCGGGAGAAGGCGTCGACGGGGCCGCCTGTGTCCTGAGCGAGTTGCCCCTGCTGGTCGGCATCGAGCCAGGCGGTGGCATTGACCACGAAGCAGGCCGATTCCAGCGCGTGCTGGCGGATGTTGACCTCGATCTGCTCGGCGAACAGCGAGCCGCCGAAGGCGCCCGGGTACATCGCGGCGTGTATTTGCTCGCCGTCCGCGATCAAGGCATAGCGCGCCAGCGGCAGATAGTGCTCCCAGCATGCGAGCTGGCCGATGCGGCCGACGGCACTGTCCGTTGCGCGCAGGCCCGAACCGTCGCCCTGGCCCCAGACCATCCGCTCGTGATAGGTCGGCGTGATCTTGCGGCGGCGCTGGATCAGCGTACCGTCCGCGTCGAACAGCAGCTGCGTGTTGTAGATGGTGCCGCCGTCACGCTCATTGACGCCGATCGAGATGACCATGTGCGCTTCCCGGGCGGCTTCGCCGATCGCATCCGTCTCGGCGGACGGTACGGTCACCGCCTCCTCGAGCAGGCGCAGGTGTTCCTTGGCCGATGCGTAGGGCGGCTGCACGAAGGAGAAGTACGGGTAATAGGGAACGACGGTTTCGGGAAAGACGGCGAACTGGACACCCTGTTCGCCAAGTTCCCGGATCTTGCGCACGACCTTCTCGACCGTGCCCGCACGGCTGTAGAGCACGGGGCTGATCTGGACGGCGGCGGCTTTCACGACGGTCATGACATGACTCCTTCGAAATGCGCACTAGGCAGGTTCGTGGTGTTGCGTGTGTCTGGAATGTCGATGCATAAGGAACGGAAGCCCCGGGTCGTCCAGGCGGCAGACCCCGCTGGGCGCCAGGCAGGCTCCCGCTCCGTCGAGACGCCGGCTGCTGCAGTGGCCGGCAGGCAGCAGGCGTCCTGAGGACAGATAGGAGCATATGCTCGTATCGGGAGAGAGGCAAGGGCGACGGCGCAAGGCACAGGTGGTTCGCCGACCCGGCGCTCCTGACCAGGCACCGACCCGCACTCCCCCTCAGGCCCCTTCTGTTTCTGTCAGGTCCACGGCGCCCACGCTCGCCGCGGGCGGAGCTCTCGACCCGTCCCTGAGGCCCTCGGCGCGCTCATCCCTGAGGGCGGGTCCTGCTCCACCGGCCCGGTCACATCTGCGCTCGACATGCCGTGATGGGGGCGCGGGTGACTGCGGTGCGACCTTGGGCTGCGTCCGGCATTGCCGCCGTCCGTCGCCGTGAAGCGCCCACTGTGCGTATCGCTGACTGCCGCTCGGAAATCCGGCCTTCTGTCGGACTCTGGCTGAGGCTGGAAGGGGCTGGTGGGACATCTGGGGGGCGGTGCTGCTGCCTCGGCCGGCGGACCAAGTGGGACTGACGGGAGGGCTCGCCCGGCGCGGGGCTACGTATGGCGAGGGCGCAGTGGTGCAATGAGGGGCCGCCTCAACCGCCCCGGCCCGGGCCGACGTTCGAGGAAAAGACAAGCCCCGCTGCGCGGCTCGGGTGGCGCGGGTGTGGGACAACCACCCGCGCGGGGACTTCGCTGAAACAGGGGGATCCGGCGTGGCGACGGATGTGTCACGGCCTGTACCAGCGCGTAGCGTTGAGGTGGGTGACATGGCGAGGGGGATGCGATGCTGGAGGGGGAGACGCGGGAAGAGGGCTCGGGCTGGCGCGTCGGTGAGCGGGTGCTCGGCCTGTACGACGTGACCGCGGTGCACGGTGAGGGCGGCATGGGGCTGGTGCACCGGGTCCGGCACCTGGGATGGGGCCTCGACCTGGCCGTCAAGAGTCCGAGGCCGGAGCTGCTGCGCGGCCCGGCGGACCGGGAGAGGTTCGTCCGCGAGGCCGAGACATGGGTAGACCTGGGGCTGCATCCGCATGTGTGCGCCTGCCACTACGTACGCACCGTGGCCGGGGTACCGAGAGTCTTCGCCGAGTATGTGGACGGCGGCAGCCTGCGGGCATGGATCGACGACCGGCGGCTGCACCGGGGGTCGCCCGAGGAGGTTCTGGCGCGGATGCTGGACATCGCCATCCAGATGGCCTGGGGGCTGGCGCACGCCCATCAGCGCGGTGTCGTCCATCAGGACGTCAAACCCGGCAATGTCCTGCTCGGCGCGGACGGCGTTGCGAAGATCACCGACTTCGGGCTGGCCAGGGCCCGCCGCTTCGGCGCCGACGCGCAGCCCGCGTCCTTCGACGGCGTCCCGCCCGGCGGGGCGGAGAATGCCGCCACCGCGCTGCTGACCCAGGGCGGCCTGACCCCCGCCTATGCCTCGCCCGAGCAGGTGCGTGGGGCGCCGCTGGACGGTCGTACGGATGTGTTCAGCCTGGCGGTGAGCATCCTGGAGATGTTCACCGGCGAGGTGAGCTGGGGCTTCGGACCTGCGGCCGGACCGGCCCTGGCGGCGTATCGCCTCAGCCCGCCGCCCCCGCCACCGCTGCCGTCACTGCCCGGCCGGCTTGCCGCGCTGCTGGAACGCTGCCTGCGCGACGACCGCGCCGGGCGCCCGGCACGGATGACCGTGGTGGCGGCCGAACTGGCCGCGGTATACGCGGCCGAACTGGGCCGCCCTTACCCCCGCCGGGCTCCGACCGCGGCCGAACTGCGCGCCGACGAACTCACCAACCGTGCCATGTCGCTGCTGGATCTGGGCCGGAGCGCCGACGCGGAGGCGCTGCTGGCTGAGGCGCACGAGGCCGACCCGCAGCACCCGGAGGCGGTGCACAACCTGGGCCTGCTGCGCTGGCGTTCCGGCGGCACCGCGGACGACATGCTGCTGGCGAGGCTGTCCTCGGCCCTGGAGAGCGCGGACAGCGGCAGCCGGTGGCGGGCCGAACTAAGCCTCGCCGCAGTTCACTTGGAGCGCGGCGACCCTCAGGCGGCGCTGCCGCCGCTGGCTCGGGCCCGCCGGACGGCGCCAGACGACGTGGAGGTGGCCGCGGCGCTGGAGGCGGTGCAGTCCGCCACGTGGGACACGGCCGCCGGACGACTGGTGCGTACGCTGCGCGGCACCGAGAAGTTCGTGCACGCGGTCGCGCTCACCCCGGACGGCCGGCGTGCCCTGTCAGGCGGCGAGGAGGGCGAGGTGCTGCTGTGGGACGCCGAATCCGGGCGGCTCCTGGGCAAGTTCGCCGGGCACGAGAAAGCCGTGCACGCGGTGGCGCTGACGGCGGACGGCGGCCGGGCCCTCACCGGAGACCACAGCGGCCGGGTCCTGCTGTGGGACACTCGGACCGGGCGGGTAGTGCGCGAGTTGGCCGGGCACACCGGCTCGGTGCGGTCCTGCGTCTTCGGCGCGGACCAGCGGACCGCCGTGACCGGGGGCTGGGACGGGACCGTGCGCTGGTGGGAGGCCGCGACCGGGCGCTGTCTGCGGGTGCTCGAACCGTCCCGCCGTGACGCACGTCATCCGGCCTCCGTCGGGGTCCTGGCCCTGGCCGGAGACGGGCACACTCTGCTGGTCGGCGCCGGGAACGTGGTCGGGGTCTGGGACCTGACGACCGGCCGGTGCCTGCGCACGCTCGACGGCTGCCATGAGCCTCCCGCCGCGCTCGCGCCGGACGGACGGCACGCCCTGACCGGGGGCGACCGCGGTCTGATCTGGTGGGACCTGTCCTCCGGCGAGCGGGTCCGCGCCATGGGAGCGGACCCCCGGGGGACGGTGGCGGCAGCGGTCGCGCCGGACGGACGGCACGCCGTCACCGGTGCCGTCGGCGGCGCCCTGCGCCTGTGGGACCTGACCCGGGGACGCTGCCTGTGGACCGTCCCGGCGCACCTGGGAGTCGTCTCCTCGCTGACCCTGAGCGCCGACGGCCGCCGGGCGCTGACCGGCAGCGACACCGTACGGCTGTGGCAGCTGCCGGCGCCGGGTGCGTACACCGCTCCGTATCAGATCTGCCGTCCCCGCTCGCACGGCGAACTGGCCCTGCACCAGGACCGCGTGGACCGGCTGCTGGAGGCGGCCGAACGGGCCCGTCGGCAGCACCGCTACGCCGATGCGATCGGCTTGGTCGCCGACGCCAGGGCGCTGCCGGGGCATGAGCGCGACGAACGGGTGCTGGCCGCCTGGCACCTGCTGTCGCTCTGCTGTGTGCGCGTCGGGGTGCGGGGCGCATGGCCGGCCGGAGCGGTCCGGGTGGGCTCGCACGTATATCAGGCCGAGGCCACCGCCGACGGCCGCCGGGCTCTGTGTGCCGACTTGGACGGACTGCGGCTGTGGGACCTGGACGCCACACGCCCGCTACGCGCCTTCACCGGGCACGCCGGGGACGTCCGGTGCGTCTCGCTCGCCCCGGACCAGCGGCGGGCTCTGTCCGGCGGTGCGGACGGCACCGTACGGCTGTGGGACCTGGCCGACGGGCGATGTCTGCGGGTGATCGACGGATACTGCGGCCGGATCGAAAGCGTGCGGTTCAGCCCGGACGGGCTGTTGGCCTTCGCCGGCGGCGCCGACGGCTCCGTGCGCTGCTGGGAACTCGACCGCGGCCGGCTGCTCGCCCAGTACCGGCCGCACGGCAGTGCCACACAGGCCCTGTGCCCGAGCGCGGACGGCCGGCTGGTGCTCTCCGGCGGCCGGGGCGACGTGGTGATGCTGTGGGACCTGGAACAGGCTCTGAGGGTACGCGAGTTCCACGAGTCGAATGTGAACCCGACGGTCCTCAAGGCCGACATCGTCTCCGACGCCCGGCTGACCCCGGACGGCCGGCTCGCGGTCACCGCCAACTCCGGCGGGCGGGTACGGGTGTGGAACATCGCCGACGGCCGCCTGCTGCATGTGGCCGACCAGCACGCGACCGATGACGGATGGGCGAACGTCATGACCGCGGTGACCGTCTCGGCGGACAGCCGCTTCGCGCTCGCCGCCAACTGGGACACAGCTGTACGCCTGCTCGACCTATGGACCGGACGCAGGCTGCGTACGCTCGCCGAGCACACCAACTGGGTGACGACCGTCCACCTGAGCGCCGACGGCCGGTATGCGGTGTCCGGCGGCACGGACGGCACCCTGCGCCGGTGGGAGATCGACTGGGAACTCGAGCCGCGGCGGCCCGTGGACTGGGACGAAGGGGCCCGGCCGTACCTGAACGCCTTCCTCGACCTGCGCACCCGCTATCGATGGCAGCAGGAGCAGGGCTCGCCCGGTGATGTCTCCCTCGGACTCGGGCCCGTGACGTCCCGGCTGGCCAGGACCGGGCCTCCGGTGTGGGGCGAGGACGATGTCGCCACCCTGCTGCGGAACCTGGGACGCGCCGGGTACGGCTGGCTGCGGCCGGAGGGGGTGCGGGCCGAACTGGAACGAGCGGCCGCGGCCCGGGAATCGGAGTGGGAAGGGGACTGGTGAGCCGAGCTGTTCAGTGCAGCTGGTCCAGGTCCGGGGCGGACATCACCGAACCGCACCTGGAGCAGCGCGGGACGGCGCCTCCGGTCTGGGTCACGCAGCGGTCGCAGTAGTACCCGGGGCAGGTCGTGCAGTGCCAGAACACCACTGCCCAATTCTCCGGATCGTTCACCGCAATCGGATTGCCGCCCGCGATCCTGGAGACGGACAGCAGACGGGGACATCCCCCGGAACACATCATCACCGTCATGCCACCAGACGATAGCAATGTGCCGACGAGCCGTCAGCTGCGGAAGTCGCCCGAACCGCCCGTGCTTCCGCCCACCGCGCGGACCAACCGTTCGGCCTCGTCGTCCAGTTTCCACGCGACGCTGTCCCTGCCGTCGTCCTCCACATGACTCGCCCGCAATTGCCCGGCCAGCAGCGTGAAATAACGTGCGGCATCGAGCAGGAGGACGCCGGTGTCGACCGGGCGTCCCGAGCGCAGCCGCAGCAGGCCGTCCTGGGCGTGGCCCATCATCCGCGTCAACTGCCACAGCACCTGCGCCCGGGTGTCGTCGGGCAGTCTGGTGGCCCGCCCCACGGCGGCCTGCACGGAACCGCAGGACCTCGACAGCCGGTCGAGCAGCGCGAAGTCCCGCCCCACCGGCGGTCCCGCCGCCGAACCGGCCGAGCGGTGACCGCTCTGCGGCGACCCCCACGAGGGTGGCGGAGATCCATCGGGGGAGAGCAAGCCAGGGTGGAAGGAACGCAACGCGGTCGGCTGGGTGCACCACAGTGCGGGACGGAAGCACGGGTGGATGTGGAACTCCGTCTCATGCGGCTGTACCGGAAGCTTGCCGCTGCTGACGTAGACCACGTCGCCGCCCCGCCGTACCCCGAGGAAGTTCACCGCGAACAGCGTGTCGATCACGGCGGACGGCGTGAGCGCCTCGGTGTACGCGGGGAAGGTGCTGTGGAGGGTCGGCGCGTACGCCGCGAACCGCTCCTCGATCGCGCTCCGGGTGGCCACATAGCCGGCGTTGTCGAAGAGCAGCGGCAAACGGCCGAGATACGGGTGGGCGACCAGGTATTCATTCGCAAGGTCCTGCAGCTTCCACTGGGAGAACTGCCTGGTGGCCTCGTTGATGTCCGCCTCGGTGACCACCTGGTGGTCGTGTTCGACCGCCGTGTCACGGCACAGGTTGAGGTACTGGATGACATCGCGGGGACGCGGAAGGCAGGTGCCGAGGAGTCGTTCGACGGGGTCCCTGCCGTCGACCGTGTGCGGGAAGATTCCGCCCCACAGCTGATCCCGCGTCAGTTCGGTCCCGGCGGACGCGCGTGCCCGGGCGAGGGCGAGCTCGCTCAGGTCCTCGAGGGTCCAGTGGATACGCAGTTCGTCGCCGTGGAACTTGTCGCCCTCGCCGAAGGCAAGCATGTCGTAGATGTCCGAGCGCAGGAACAGCAGGCAGCGCATCCAGTCGCCGTACCGGGCCGCGATGTGCTTGGCGGCCAGCAGCAGTCCGATCACCATGGCGTGGCTGTCCGGATCGCTGGACCACACCTGCTCCAGCTGGTCCACGAGCAGGAGCAGACGGCCGTGGGAGTCCACGCAGCCGAGCGCGTCGAAGGCGTCCGCCACTCCCTGTTCGACCACCTCCAGCTGCCGAGTGGCCCTAGCGCCCTCCGTGGTCGAACCGGCCACGTCCAGACCGGCCTTGACACCGAAGACCTCCAGGGACAGCGACGTCTGCAGTCCGCGCGCCCCGGTGGCGAGCCGGTCGTAGAGGCGGTCCTGGAGCGACTCGCCGTTCGCGTGCAGGAACTTGCGCAGACGGCGAACGGCCCGGGGCTGCCGCCGGCCGTGCGCACGGGCGTGTTCCACCAGGTGCCGGGCCGCCTGCACGGCGAATACGTACCGCCAGATCAGGGACTTGGCGGTATCACCGGTCAGGCCCTGCAACTCGAACCGGCGGATCTCGTCGCCCGCCGCGTCGTCCGGGGTGATCAGCACGGTGCCGCCCGGATGGCCACCGGCGGCCAGCTGCATGCAGAGCGCGCTCTTACCGGAGCCCTTCCGGCCGAGGATCAGCATCTTCCGCCCCGACAGCGCCGCGTCGTACGCCGTCGTGCGGACGAAGCCCGCGCGCAGCAGGCCACTGGCGATGTCACGCTCGGCGTCCTCGTGGCCGAAGTACAGGCGCTTGACTGGTGCCGACTCGGCCGGTTCGCCCATGGACTGCATCTCTCCCTTTGGCGCCGGACTACGGGGAACTCCGCGCGTGGATCAGGGTATTGGGCAGCTACCGTGGCAGGCCAAGCGGAGTTGACCGAGCGGGGCGCTCTCCTTCCGAACGCCCCGAAGCGTCCAGCCGGAAGCACATCACAGCCAGAGTTGAATATCCATCAGCCCGTCGTCCCGTGTCGCCGATGCTCGAGCCCGTGCTCCGGGGAATTGAGTGTCGAGTTCGGGTGGCGGGTGGCGGGTGGCGCCCTAGATCTGGGCGAAGCCCCCGTCGACGAAGAGTTCGGCTCCCGTGGTGAAAGAGCTCTGGTCCGATGCGAGGAAGACGGCTGCGGCGGCGACTTCGTCGGCGCGGCCCATCCGGCCGAGCGGAATCATCGTGGTGAGGGCGTCCGCGAGTTGCTGTTCGCCTTCTGCCGAGCTCCCCAGGCCACGGATGCCCGGGGTCTCGATGGGGCCAGGACTGATGGCGTTGACCCGGATTCCGCGGGCCGCGAGCTCGGCGGCCCAGGTGCGGGCCAGGTTGCGGTCGGCTGCCTTGGTGGCGCTGTAGACGCCCATCGCCTCGAAACCCTTCGACGCGTTGATCGAGGAGAGCACGATCACCGAGGCGCCGTCCGGAAGCAGGGGGAGTGCCTTCTGGACGGTGAAGAGCGTCCCCTTGACATTGATGCCGAAGACCTTGTCGTACTGCTCCTCGGTGATCTCCCCCAGTCGGGCGAGTTCGGCGACTCCGGCGTTGGCCACGACGACATCAAGCCGCCCGCTGCGCTCCTCGATGGTGGAGAAGAGCCGGTCGAGATCATCGAGATGAGAGACATCGCTCTGAACGCCGATGGCCCGTGGCCCGATGGTTTCCATGGCCGTATCCAGTTCGGCCTTGCGACGGCCGGTGAGGTAGACGGTGGCGCCTTCCTCAGCGAACCGGCGGGCGATGGCGAGACCGATTCCGGTGGAGCCACCGGTCACCAGGGTCACCTTCGCATCGAGCTGTCCCATGATGCCCACTTCCTTGAAGTAGCCCATTTCGCTATATATAGGAGCTTTCAATGCATCTGGAGCGCTGACGGTTGCGGCGGTATTCCCGTGGGTGACGGTCTTCGAGGGCAACCGGTCGGACTGCGAGGCGTGGGTCGGCGGTCCGTGGGTGCTGACCAGTCGGAATGCGCCGAGAATCGAATGCGCGAACGATAGCTCGCCGCCAGGTGTGGACCTTCTGTCGTGGTCCAGCAGGGGACGGGGGCCGGTGTCGTCGTGCACGCGCTGCCATCCGGACCCCGCGCTCAGCTGTGTGGAGTCGGCTGCCGGACGGCCCGGCTGCCGGTCGGGACGCGGCCTCCCACGCCCGGATCGACGATCGCGCAACCCTCCGACGCGACCTTGCCGGAAGGACTCGCGCTCGCGGCAGTCCTGCACCTGGCAGTGGTGGGGGCGGGCGCCGCGATGCTCAAAGCGCTCGTTCGTACGCGGCTGGCGTCATCGAACCCGTAGCCGGTTAACCACGGTGTCAGCAGCCCGAGTTCAGGCTGTCTGATCACGGACTTCCGCAATCGCACGGGAACTTGTAGTTCATCATCCGGCCGAAGACGTGCTCGACGCGGCGCGCACTCTGCGACGACCGACCTTGGGGTTGTTTCTACCGGTGGGGGCACTTTCCGGTGTGGGACCGGGCTGCTCGTGAAGTGGATGTGGTCTGCACTACAACCATCCGGAGGCTCGGCTGGTCTGACCTGATGACCGATACGCGAGGACAGTGCTCTTCACGGGGTGTAACAGGTTATGCGGTGTTTTGCCGCGCCTTGTGCACTGTCCGGCGTGCCCGATCGTCACCAGCGAAGTCAGTCACCTGGAGCAAGGGGGAGCTTTCTCATGCGTGCTCGCAGCATCCTGGTTGTGGCGGCGGCATCGGCCGCCGCTCTCCTTCCGGCGGCCTCGGCCGTCGCGGGGACGGGCCCGGCCCCGTCGCCCGGCAAACAGCACCTGACAGCCCGTTCCACCGCCCCGTCGGAGGCGGGCAACCCGCTCAGCGTCACCGCACAGACCGCGGGCGTGTGCGCGGACGCGTACCAGATCGGCGCCACCGCCTACATCGACCGGGCGGGAGCCCACGCGGCCTCCGTCAAGCAGTTCTACTCGCCCTCCTGCAAGCGCAACTACGGATACGTCTGGGTGTGGCAGAGCTTCCGCACCAAGATCAAGGACTACGACGTCAGCGCCGGCGTCTACAGCTACTCACGCGACCAGATCGTCGGCCAGGACTGGTGGAATGCCACCAGCGGCCAGGAATTCTGGTCGCTTCCCGCCGCCACGGTGAGTGAGTGCACCACGGCGATCGGCACCCTGCGCGCTCCGGGCGACCCGGTGGCCGGGCAGGCCTTCACAGCCAAGCGCTGCTGAGACGCACCACCCCCGGGGCCCGGCCGATGCGCGCCGGCCGGGCCCCGGATAGGTCGCTCGGTGTCCAGCGGCTGACGACCAGCCACCCACCCTCCACGCCGCGGTGACCGTGAAAAACTTGGACCCCATCAACGCAGACAGCTACTACGCGCACGTCATCTGGGGAACTTCTCCGGACCACTACGGCCAAAGCGGCAGTTGGTATGTGGGCACCGTCGAACCGCTAGCCACAGCAACCGGGCAACCTTCCGACAACAACCCCTCCGCATCGGTCGGAAGCGTCCCCGATGGGCCCGTAGGGTGCTGGCTCGCCTCGATGACGGACGAGAACGGCGAGGCTGTGCGGGGCGGCTGAACCGAGTTGTGACTCCTCGATGGCGTGCGCCCCGCCCGTAGGCCAATGTGTGGGGCGGCACCATGGATGCTGCCGATGCAGGGCCAGTCCCGCACTCCGACCCCCTTGAGCCAGGGGGTCATCTCCTCTGGCGAGTTGGCGGTAGCAGGTCGTCAGTGGCGCTCATCGAGCGGAGGGCGAAGCCGCGGGCGGATCAGCCGCATGCTGAGCCAGGCGGTCGTGACACCGACCGCAACACCGACGACCGTGTCGGCGAACCGGAGGATGGGCTGGCGCCAGGCGTCGTGCGGGCTCAGCTCGGCTACGACCATCACGACCGCGGTTGTGATCGCGGCAGTAGTCGCGTCGTCTGGCCGGCCCATCAAGGTGACTCCCACCACGCTCAATCCGATGAGCAATGCCATAGCCCAAGCGTGAAACGGAAGAAAAAGGAGGTAGATCAGACACAGCGCAAAGCTCACTGACGTCGCTGCCATCCGGGACACCGCGGCCGTCACGCTCTTGTGATAGGAGTCCCTCCAGACGAACGTCGTGGCGATCACGGACCACATGCCGCCCAGAACA
This sequence comes from Streptomyces sp. NPDC001156, assembly GCF_053598275.1. Lineage (NCBI taxonomy): Bacteria > Bacillati > Actinomycetota > Actinomycetes > Kitasatosporales > Streptomycetaceae > Streptomyces > Streptomyces sp. NPDC001156. The sequence continues at coordinate 29,808 of NZ_JBSFJX010000098.1, forward strand.
CTGTCGTCCCGAGTGACGAGGTAGGTGTGGTGCAGGATGCTGGCGGTCAGCCAGTATGAAATCCAGCATGCGATGGCAAGTTCGCCGCCGCCCACGAGCGCGGCAACAACCTTCGCCGTATCGGGGCGGTGCCAGTTCAACCTCGAACCCTTTCGCGAAGCCGGATCTGTTTCATGTGTGGATTATCCACGCGAAATACGCGCCCATAGCAGTACGGCTTCACCGACAACAACGCGACCGGCCGCATCGTCGTCAGACCTGAAGACAGGGCAGACGGTGGGCACCGTGACCGGCGTGGAGTACCCGCAGTTCGGCTCCTACAACGGCCGGCTCGACAGCCATCATGAGCGCGCCGTCCAGCTCGACCCGGAAACCCGGACCGGCTGGACGTACGCGGGCGACGGCAGCCAGATCCTGCAGTTCTCCTACTGATCCCGACCGCTGCTCGACACCCCGGGTCCGCGGGCGCCACGGCGCCCCCCCCCGCCCCCGCGTTTTTGGAACGCCCCCCACGCCCCCGTCAGCGGCTGA
>NZ_JBSFJX010000099.1:0-29997 GCF_053598275.1 Streptomyces sp. NPDC001156
CACCAGTTCACCCCCCGGATCCAGCTCGGACACCCCGATCTCATCACCCATCGGCGTACTCCCTCCCGCGTCCGCCACCCGGTCAAGGGTGCTGCTGGCGGATGCCGCCCGGGGAACCGCAGGGGGATACCGAATCTGGCCGGCGTGCTCGAAGCGACAGGTCACTGCCCCGCGGTACGGCTCCGGCATCAGACTTGAGTACGGGCTCACCAGACCAAGAGGAAAGCGACGTCAGACGCGGGCGGCACCCGCGACCGATTTTCGCGCCGTCACCACGGCGCGGGCAACGCGCCACATGGACTTGAGTGATGTCTATTCCTCCACATGAGCGTCAGCGTTCCGCCGACTCCGACCGGGGGCGCTCGGACACGCGCATGCCGCAGTTGCGTGGCGCCGTCGGCCGCTGGGCCGTGGTCACGGTGCGTCGGCGGTCGTGATCCGGTAGCGGTGGACGGGAGGAAGGCCGGTCAGCAGGCCGGGACGGACGGTGTCGATGACGTGGGCGCTCGGGGTGAACAGTGGCTGGGCGAGGCCGGGTAGGTCGGTGGGGTCGTGCCATTCCCATCGGTGGATCAGGTGCGGCTCGGTGAGGATGGGTTCGCCGGTGTAGGTGGTGACGGTGACGGCGGCCGTGAGGCGGGGGACGCCGTCGGTGGAGTCCATGAGGAAGGCCGGCAGTCGTGCCTCGGCCGGGTCGGCCTTCAGACCCGTCTCCTCCTCCAGCTCCCGCACGGCCGCATCGAGGAAGTGCTCGTCGGCCGCGTTCTTGCCGCCCGGCAGCTCCCAGGCGCCGCGGGTCGAGTAGCCCAGCAGGATTCGCCCTACGGAGTCGGTGACGACGACGCCGACACCGCTGAGGGCGTGTGGGCTGGGCCGCCTGGTCTCGGCGCAGGCCACCTGAGGCGGGGCGGGGGAGGGGTGCTGGAGAACGATGAGGGCAAGACCGTCCGCGTCGTATCGGTCCGCAACCGACCAGTCCGCACACACAGCAGTTCGAGCTCGTCCTCGTCAAGAGCGATGTCCCGCTTGTCCTTCGGTACGGCGTCGGCGACGGGCGTGATGACGCAGAGAGCACCTCCGGGGCGCAGCCGCTCGCGCACGCGGTTCATGACACGGGTGCGGTCCCGGATGAAGGCCCAGCTGAGGCGGAAGGTGATCAAGTCGTAGGCCGCATGGGGCAGGCTGTCGAGACTGTCCCGTTCGATGTCGAACAGCCGGTACGTCACCGCGGCGGAGGGGTCCTGTGCTTCTGCGAGGGTGAGTGAGGAGGGTGCGTAGTCGACGGCGTCGACCTGATAGCCGAGGTGGGCGAGGTGGCGGGCGAGTGCTCCCAGCCCGCAGCCGATGTCGAGGGCGAGGCCGTCCTGCGGGGGCGGGGTGTGCTCGGCGAGCAGGCGCCGCTCGGTGTCACCGAGGTCGCGGAAGGTGTTGCCGCCGGCGTAGTGAGCGTCCCACTCGTCGGGCGTTGTGTATCCCACCGGTAAGGCTCCTTGTCTGGTCCAGGGGCGATCAGGGGAAGGTGTGGGTGCGCAGGGCGCGCGGGGTGCTTTCGACGAGTTCCAGGTGGGCCGTGCTTCTCGTGCGGTGCGGCGACGGGGAGCGTGCCGGATCGCGGTATCGGTGGCGGCTGCCGTGCTGTCACAGAGCGGTGCACTATCCGGTCGAGGGTGCAAAAGGTGCAAATCGATTCGGTTCGATGCCTGCACCTGCTTCCGGAACCGAGCGCGGAGACGAGGCACGTGTTGCCGCAAGTGTTCGCCTCGCCGTGATTCTGGTGGCCGCAGTCGTCTGCGGCTCGGCTGCCCGTACCTCATATCACTCCTTTCCCTCGCTTGCGTGAGGAGGGCAGTCCGATGACCACGACCAGCATGGACAGTGTGACGCTTGGTGACCGTACGGACACGGGTGAGATGTCCGAGTGGGTTGTCGCGATGATCGACGAGCAAGGGACGGTGGTCGCGTGGACGCAGGCCGCCCAGCAGCTGCTCGGCTACTCCGCCGGGGACGTGGTGGGCCGGTCTGTGGCACTTGTACTGCCCCGTCCCGGGGGAGCGCCGACGACATCGGCGTTCGTCGGGCGATGTCGTGCCCGACATGGCTGGTCGGGCACGACGGGGGTGCGCCACCGGGACGGCCGCATGCTCAACGTCAGCCTGAGGGTCTCGATGCTGCGGGGGCGGGACGAGGCAGTGCAGTGGCTCATGACCGTGGTCGGCGTCGATACGCCGCCCAGGGCAGCGGGGAACGGGTCGGTGCGGGAGTCGCTTCTTGCCCGTGTGCCGATCGGCATTGTCGTTCGTGATCTGCAGCTGCGCTGCGCATGGGTGAACGACGTCGTGGAGAGCCATGAAGGTATTTCGCGCGACCGGATGCTCGGTCGTCGATTCACCGATGCGCTGCCCGGTCACAAGGCCGGAGCGCTCGAGGCGATGATGCGGCGGGTGCTGGAAAACGGCGCCACCGGAGTTCACGAGTACCGGACGTGGCCGATGACGGGTCCGCGTCGGGAGCACACATTCGCGGCTTCGTTCGTCCGTCTCCAAGGAGCCGACGGCCAAGCACTGGGCGTGTGCGCTGTCAGCGTCGATGTCACTGCGAGAAGGCGGGCCGTCGAGCGTCTCGTCCTCCTCGGCGAGGCCGGTACGCGCCGGGGCGGCACCCCTGATGTGATGCAGACCAGCCAGCAGTTGGCGGAGCTTGCCGTGCCCCTGTTCGCCGACTTTGCGGCCGTCGACCTGGAGCAGTCCGTCCTGTTCGGCGAGGGGCGCCAGGTCCGCCCCGGTCCGATGGGCGAGCGCCTCCCGGTGTTCCGGCGTGCCGGTGTGGCCTCGATCCACCAAGGGGTCTCCGAATCCCCGTGGATGCATGGTGGGCCGGTCCTCGTGCCGTCCGCTCCACCCTTCACCGATGTCCTGCGCACGGGGCGGTCCCACCTGGTGCCGATCGTGGACACCGGTCCCGGCACGTGGATCGACCGGGATCCGGCGCGCGCACAGAAGATCCATGAGAACGGCATGCACTCCCTGATGGTCGTACCCATCCGGGTGCGGGGTGCCCTGCTGGGCGTGGCGCTGTTCATCCGCACCCAGAACCCGCTCCCGTTCCAGGACGTCGATCTCCTACTGGCCGAAGAACTCGTCAGTCGCGCCGCGCGCTCGTTGGACAACGCCTGCCAGGACGCCCGTGAACACACGGCGGCCCTCGCGCTCCAACGCATGCTGCTGCCGCACCGCTTGATGGGCGGCACGGCGGTCGAGGCGGCCGCGCGCTACCGGCCCGCCGACCTGCGGCACGGTGTCGGCGGCGACTGGTTCGATGTGATCCCGCTGTCGGGCGCCCGGGTGGCCCTCGTCGTCGGCGATGTGGTCGGCCACGGTCTCCACGCCGCCGCGACCATGGGCCGGCTCCGCACCGCAGTCCGCACGCTCGCCGACATGGAACTGCCCCCCGACGAACTGCTGACCCGTCTCGACGACACGGTCCAGCGACTGGCCGAGGAAGACGAGGACGCCCCGGATGAGACGTTCGCGCACGCAGGGGCCACCTGCCTGTACGCCGTCTACGACCCGGTCACCCGGAAGTGCACCATGGCACGGGCCGGGCACCCCCCGCCTGCGATCGTCGAACCGGAGGGCCGCGTGGTCTTCCCCGACCTTCCCACCGGAACACCGCTGGGCATCGGCCTGGGCGGTGAGTTCGAGGCCGTGGAGCTGGAACTGCCCGAGGGAAGTCTGCTGGCCCTGTACACCGACGGCCTGATCGAGACCGGCGGCAACGACACCGACGCGGGGATGCGCCGTCTGGGCACCGCCCTGGCGCAGCCGGGTCGCTCCCTGGAAGAGCTCTGCACCCGTGTGACGGAGACTCTTCCGAGGCAGGCGCCGTCCGACGACGGCACCCTGCTCCTGGTCCGGACCCGCTCACTCGGCACGAACCAGGTTGCCTCATGGATGCTGCCGGGTGACCAGACCTCCGTCGGCAGTGCCCGGCACTTGGCGGCCCGCCAGCTGACCGAATGGGGTCTGGACGGTCTCGAGGACTCCACGAATCTGATCATCAGTGAACTGGTCGGCAACGCCGTACGCCACAGCGCCGGTCCCATCGGTCTGCGTCTGATCCAGCATGAAGCCCTGACCTGCGAAGTGTTCGATACGAGCGCCCGCTGCCCGCGCCTGCGCAGCGCACGCACCGTCGACGAGAGCGGCCGCGGTCTCTTCCTGGTGGCCCAGATGTCCCGCAGGTGGGGATTCCGCTCCGTACCCGGCGGCAAGGTCGTCTGGGCCGAAGAGGACCTGGACTGCACACCCCCGACCGAACCGGCCCCCGGCACGCCGTCCGCGCTCGAGGAGCGAGCGGCCCACGCCTCCGTGTCGTGATCGCACGCAGCCGGGCGACGGCCCTCTCCAGGTCCGGCGAAGGCGCCCGGCAGCGGATCCGACACGGCGCCGAGCGGGACGGGGGCCATGTCGTCTCGTCCGCCCGAAGCGTCGCTGCGGCCCGGGTCCGACGTGCATCGCAGCACCCGCTCTGCGTACCTACCCGGCCGGCTTGGTCGCCGCGATGCGCTCCACGGTCCCGGCCTTGAGTCGTTGGGTCTCCACGACCTCTAGTCCCGCGGCTTCGACGAGCGGACGCTGACGGCGGGTGAAGTGTTCGCCGGCGGCACGGATCGTGATCTGCTCCAGCAGCCACTGGACGGCGTAGAGAGGCGGCCAACTGCTGCCGATGTGATCGAGCAGCAGAAGGGTGCCCCCGGGCTTGAGTACGCGGGCCATCTCACCGACCGCCCTGGCCGGATCGGGGATGGTGCACAGCGAGAGTGCACAGACGACCGTGTCGAATGTGCCGGCCTCGAAGGGAAGCGCTTCCGCGTTGCCCTCACGGAGTTCGGCGTCGACACCGAGATCGGCTGCGCGCTGAGAGGCAATGGCCAGCATGGCCGGGCTCAGCTCGATCCCCGTGATGTGCGCTTCGGCCGGATAGAAGGGGAGGTTGCGGCCGGTCCCTATGGCCACCTCGAGGACGCGGCCGTGCGCGCGGGAGCCGATCCACTCCCGTCCACCGCCGAACTGGATGCGTTCGAAGAAGGCGATCTGCTTGTCGTAGACGGGTGCGGCCTTGTCCCAGACCCTGCGCTGCCTGGCGACGGGGGTCTCAGATGCCTTGGGGTTGGTTCTGCCGCTGGTCATCGGGGCGATTTCTCCTCTGCTGCGGGGCTGGGAAGGGAACAGTTCACATCGCACGCGACAGCGGCTGTGATCACACCCATGATGGCCTGGCGAACACGTGCGGCTGCCAGGGCGGGCTCGGGCTGACCCGCGTCGAGCCACGCGATGATCGCCTCGATCGCGACAACCGGAGCCAGTTGCGCCGCCCATCGGGCCACGGCCCGGTCAGGAACCAACGCGGAGACCTGCTCCAGGACGGCGGCGGTGATGTCGGCGCGGAAGTCCTGGATGCGCTCCTTGAACTCCGGTTCGCGCAGGGCGTGTTGGAACAGGAGACGGAATCCCGCTGGTGACTCGGCCGCGGCGGCCAGCAGGCCGTCGACGCTGGCGTCGCCGAAGCCGCCGACCGGCTCGCCGACATGTGCGTCCAGGCGGTCGCACATGCGGTCCAGCACCCCCTGGTACAGGTCGGTCTTGGAGTCGAAATGCCGGTAGAGGATCGACCGGGTGATGCCTGCCTGTAGCGCGATGTCGTCCAGGCTCGTCGCCGCGAACCCGGACCGGGCGAACGCCTCCGCCGCTGCCGCGAGGATCTGCTCGCGGCGCTCGGCCCGAGGCAGCCGCTGCACCGGCCTGGGCTTCCGCGGGTTGGACACGCCGGCGCTCCTTCACTTCTGGTTGTCGACTCCGGAATGTACTACCGCAGGTCTACAAGGGAAACCTCCGGCCCTCTCGGCCGAAGCCGAGCGGATCGAGGACGCCGAAGCCCCGCGGACCCCTACCCGCCCGCAACCGTGCGGGATCGGGCTCAGGAGGCCATGCCGGCGAGCTTCGACGGATTCATGATCCACATCAGCCGGTCGATGCCTTCATCAGTGACGTTCACCGTCATGACGGCGATCACGTTCCCCTCACGGGACAAGCGCATCGCGGCCAGGCCGTTGACCGTCACCGGCTCCACCGTGACCCCGACCCAGAAGCGGTCGGCGAACGCGTGGTAGTACCTCGCCACACGATGACGGCCTTCGACGGGGAACTTCGACGCACGAACGGCGCCTCCACCGTCGGAGTACGAGACGACGTCCTGTGCGAACAGCTCCTCGAGAGCGGCCACATCCCCTACCTTCGCGGCCGCGATGAACGCGGTCAGGAACCGCTGATGCTCGGCGGTCGCGACAGTCGCACGTTTCCCCGCGGCCAGCAGCTTCCGCGCCCGGCTCACCAGCTGGCGCACGTTCGCCGTCGTCTGACCGATGATCTCTGCGATCGCCTCATACGGGTAGTCGAACGCCTCCCGAAGAACGTATGCCGCCCGTTGTGTGGGAGTGAGCTTCTCCAGCAGCATCAGCACCGCGACCTCCAGAGCTTCCCCGCGCTCGGCGCCCAGAGCCGGGTCACTGCTGGTGTCGACCGGCTCGGGCAGCCACGGACCGACATAGGTCTCACGGCGGACCCTCGCGGACTGCAGGGCGTTGATCGCGAGCCTTGTCGTGGTCGTCGTGAGAAACGCATGCGCGTTGTGCACCTTGGACCGGTCGTAGGTCTGCCAGCGGATCCAGACCTCCTGAAGGATGTCCTCCGCCTCGCTGACAGTGCCCAGCATGCGGTAGGCGATCCCGAACAGACGACGGCGGATGGCGTAGAACACAGCCTCTGCCTCTTCGAGGCTTTCGGCGTCTTTCGCTGGATCATTGTTCGACGGCACTGTTTGAAACCTTTGCTCCTCGACGAGTTGGCCGACGGCCGGATCTCGCGCACGGGTGCTGTGGTGGTGTCAGGGAACGGCGGGACGCGCTGTCGTTGTCCAGCCCGGACCGACCTGCGAGGGTGACCCGCAGCGATGGGCCGAGCTCTGGGCAGCCGGACCGGGTGGGGCAGCGGCGGGTCTCGCGGCGCTTGAGTGAGGCCTCGATCATCGCGCGCGCTGCGGTGCCGCGTGTGAGCGAGGCTGATTGTGGCGAGGAGGACCTCGTCGGCGCGGACGGCGACGCGGCTGCCTCCCTTGAGGCCGCAGCCGTAGGCGCCGAAGACCGGGTGCGCGTCCACGAGCAGCCCCGTGACATACGTGCCGGCGAGGGCCCGGACGCCGAGAGGGGTGGCGCGCCTCGCAACGGTGCGCGGGGTCTCGGCGGCGTGCACCGCGAGGGCCGTGCAGGGGCGGGGGTGCTCCCCGAAGAACCACTGGAATCTGGGGCACTGCTCATCGCGGGCGAAGGGCATGCCGGAGAGCTCGCGGACGGACAGGACGATCCGCCGTTCACGGGCGTGCATGTGTGCTCCTCGGCCGGTACGAGACGTGCTCCTCATAGCTAGGACCGCGTAGCCCGTCGAGGGGTGCCTCGACCGTGCCGAGGCGGCGACACAGCACCCGAACGGACGACGGGAGGCGTGGGAACCGGACGGCGGCCGGGCCGGTGCCGGGGAGGCCGTCCGCGAGCGGTAGCCGTTTGAGCGGTCGGGCGATGGCCCATCGGAATCCGCGCACGCCCAACAGGCGGCAGGTGTGCTGCCGCCTGTTCGGCGTACGACCGTGCCGGCGATGGCCAAGTCGTCCGACCGTAGGCCGCCGTTAGTGCTGGGACAGCCAGTCGGTGTAGTGGGTGGTGGCAATGCGGGCTTCGTTCGTGGCGGTGAGGACGTCACCGTGTGCGGCGGCGAACATTCCGGCGGTGTCATCGGTGACGACGCGGCGTCCGTCGCCCTTGGCGGTGATCGTGAGCCGGCCGAGTTCGTCGAGGGGATAGACGTCGGGCCCTGCGATGTCGAGGACGCCGTTGATCGGGGTGCCGGCGGCGACTTCGGCGACAGTTCGGGAGACATCAGCAGCGGCGATCGGCTGCAGCGGTGTACGCGGCAGGCGGACGGTGTCGCCCTCGGTGGTCATGGCCAGGGTCGCTTCCATGAACTCCATGAACTGCGTGGCACGGACGATGGAGTAGGGGATCGGGCCGGCCTTGAGGATGTCTTCCTGGAGTACCTTCGCCTGGTAGTAGTCCAGGTCGGGCACCTGGTCCACGCCGACGATGGAGAGGATGACGAAGTGACCGACGCCCGCCTTCTCGCTCGCGGCGAGGAGGTTGTCCATCGAGGTGCGGAAGAAGGCGGCCGAGGTCTCGTCGAAGGCCGGGGAGTTCGTCAGGTTGATGACGGTGTCGGTGCCCGCCACGGCCTCGTCCAGGCCCTGGCCGGTGATGATGTCCACGCCGGTGGACTGGGAATGCGGGACGGCGTGATGGCCTGCCGAGTTCAGGTTCTTGACGACCTGCGACCCGATCAGCCCGGTGCCGCCGATGACTGCGAGCTTCATGGCATGGTCCTCCTTGCGAGAATTTTGTCCGATATGCGCCCGCGTGGCATTCTTTCGCCGGGCCGCCCGGTGGCGGCGTGCAGGCACCGCACCAGCCGAGCGTGTACGGTGCCTGTCCGCGAAGCGTTCGACTGTGCCACCGGTGGTGATCCCGCTGGTTCGACGGCCGGGAAGCGTGGCCCTCAGCGCTGTCGGAGGTGAGAGAGGCGGCCGGCCTGGACGAGGATCTTTTCGCGGTCGTCGACTCGTGCGGTGCGGGACACCGGCTTGGCCTGCGGATCCTCTTCGTACAGACGGGGACGTACGACCAGATCGTCGCCACCGCGGTCCAGAGTCACCCGCACCTGCGCACCTGACTCACCCATGGCACGCACGGCTCTCGCCGCACTCCACACGCCGGTGAATCCTCCACTGATGACAAGGACGTCCTTGCGCTCTCCAGCGCCGTATTGATCCACGCACCCTCGACAACACGGCCAGGCGCCGTGTGACAAGAGGAGAACGTGACGTGCGTCTCCCCCGGGCGATCACACCGATGCGCTGCGTGTCATGGCCCGCGACAGGCCGGGCCGGCCGGTCGGGCGGCGGCCCACACCACCGGGACCGGAAACCGTCCGTGCGGTGCGGGCGGACACGGCGTGGAACACGTCCGTGTCGTTCGTGACCAACACGAACTGGCAGTCGTACTCGGGTGAGACGACCATGTCCTATCTGTCGCAGATGGGATCACTGGCGGTACAGAACTTCCTGTCCGCCGCGGTCGGAATGGCGGTCGCGATCGCGCTGGTGCGCGGTTTCGCCCGCAAAAGATCGCCGACGATCGGCAACTTCTGGGTCGATTTCGTCCGCGGCACGGGCTATGTGCTGCTGCCCATCTCGTTTGTGACGGCGCTCGTGTTCATCGGACAGGGTGCGGTGGAGACGCTGGCCGGCGCGGCGCCGATCCACGACGAACTCAACGGTGTCAGCCAGGTGTTGGGCCGCGGCCCGATGGCCTCACACGAGGTCATCAAGCAGCTCGGTACGAGCGGCGGTGGCTTCTTCAACGCCAACGGTGCCAACCCGCTGGAGAACCCGACCGGTCTGACGAACCTGATGTCGGTGCTGCTGATCCTGTGCATCCCGGTCGCGTTGACCTACGTGTTCGGCAAGATGGTGTTCAGCACCCGCCAGGGTCTGGCGATCCTCGCCGTCATGACGGTGCTGTTCGCCGGCTGGCTGACGATGGCCGCGGTGGCCGAGCACCAGGGCAGCCCGGCCATGGCCGCTGCCGGTCTCAGTGACGCCGGCATCGGAAACATGGAGGGCAAGGAGACCCGGTTCGGGGCCACGTCGGCAAGGTCTGCACCCGGCGCATGATCCTGGAGCACGTCTGGGGCCCCGCGTACGCCAACGAACAGCACTACCTCAAGGTCTACGCCTACCGCATCCGCAAGAAACTGCACGACGAAACCGGCCGGTTCCTGTTCGTACCTTGATCTCCGATGAGATCGGCGGACCGGTGCGGTCTGCACTGGCGACGGAAGGGAGAACCAATGCTGATCTACTCGGCGATCGCGTCGCTCGACGGTTTCACGGCTGATTCCGAAGGCAAGTTCGACTGAGCTGAGCCGGACGAGGAGGTGCATGCCGTCGTCAACGACCTGGAGCGGGGGATCGAGACGTACCTGTACGGGCGCCGGATGTATGAGGTCATGCTCTTCTGGGAGACCGCTCCCGTCGACGGGCAATCGCCTGCGGTGCGGGACTTCGCCGGGATATGGCGGTCCGCGGACAAGATCGTCTACTCCGGCACTCTGCAGTCCGCGCCCAGTGCACGGACACGGATCGAGCGGCGTTTCGACACCGATTCCGTCCGAGCGCTGAAAGAGCACAGGAACGTCAGTGTGGGCGGTCCGGACCTCGCCGGCCAGGCGATCAGGGCGGGCCTGGTGGACGAGTACCACCTGTTCGTCACGCCCGTGGTCGTGGGCGGAGGCACGCCGGTCTTCCCGGCAGGGGTCCGCGCCGGGCTCGAACTGGTCGAGGAACGCCGCTTCGACGGCGGTGTGATCTACCTGCGCTACCGGAATCAGGGGTGAGGCACAGGGCGGCGCAGTCACCAAGGTCCTCCCAGGACGATCGGTGTCATGGGCCGGCTCTCGGCGGCTTGACGGGCTGCTCGGCCCAGACGGTCTTCCCGTCCCCCTGGAAGCGGGTGCCCCACCGCTCGGCCAAGCTGGCGATGATGAACAGCCCGCGGCCGGTCTCGTCCAGGGTGCGGGCGTGCTTCACATGCGGGGCGCTGGGTGCGGCGTCGCTGACCTCGCAGGTCAGCATGCGGTCCAGGATCAGACGCAGTTGCAGAGGCGGGGCTCCATAGCGGACGGCGTTGCCGACGAACTCGCTGACGATGAGCTCGGTGGTGAACGCCGTCTCCTCGTCCATGCCCCACGCCTCCAGACGGCGGCGGGTCTCCGCTCGGGCGATCGGCGCGGCCTCGGGGCCCTCTGGTAGCGCGCGGGTGAGGACCCGGTCCGCGGGCAGCGCCTTGGTACGGGCGAGGAGCAGCATGGATTCGCCGAGCCGGTGGTCTTCGGGGCACGCCTGGGCAATGGCGTCCCGCAGATCGGACAGCGGCCTGGTACCGGCGCCGTCCAGCAGGGGGCGCAGCGGACCCGATGGCACCAGCACGCGGTCCGCGAGCGCAGCCGTGCCCATGGCGAGCGTGGTTCCCTCGGGGACGACGACGGTGGTTGCGGGGAAGGGGGCGTTGTCCGCCCCGGTGAGCAGGGGGCCCGGGGGGACGGGGAGCGTCACCGTGGAGCCGTCGGGAAGGACGGCGACCGGCTGCGGGAGGCCGGCGCGTGCGATGGTGCAGGTGAGTTCGACCGGGTCGTAGACCGCGATGACACAGCCGATGGCGAGCGGCGTGGGCTCGGGATCCGCGACCGGCAGCGCGGCGTAGGCGGGGGCCACGAGAGCGGCGGAGTCACTCAGTCGGGCCAGCAGTTCGTCGGGCGGCAGGTCCAGGGCGGCGAGTGTGTGGATGGCGGTCCGCACCAGTCCCATCATGACGGCTGCGAGCATGCCCTCACCTGCCACGTCGCCGACGATCAGAGCGGTCCGTGCGCCGGGCAGCGCAATCGCGTCGGACCATGCGCCGCCGCCCTCGGGGCCTGGCAGGTGGAGTTGCGAGATCTCCACGGTGGTCTGTGCGGGGGAGTCCTGGGGAAGGAGTCGGTGCTGGACGGTGGAGGCGATGATCCACTCGCGCATGTATCGGCGGGCGTTCTCGATGCACAGTGCGGCGTGCGCGCACACGGCGGACGCCAGCGCGACGTCCTCCTCGTCGAACGGGTCTTGGTCTTGGCAGCGGTAGAGGCTCACCACGCCCAGGGCCTGACCTCTCAGTGCCAGCGGTGCCACGATCAGGGAGTGGGCTCCGGACCGCCGGATGGCCTCGGCCCGGGCGGGGTCGGCGGCCGGCCACGAGCTGTTCTCCTCGATCGGGACCAGACGTGGTTGAAGGTCGGACAGGACGAACGAGAAGGGGGTGCCGGGCGGGAGCGGGCGGACCTCTCCGAGCGGGTATGCCGGGGTGACGCCACCGCGAAAGGCAGCCCGGCGCAGGGGCACGTCCTGCCGTACGGGTACCTGCGGAGGGTCCTCGCCGCGGACGACGTCGTTGACCACCTCGACGACGGCAAGGTCCGCGAAGGCGGGCACAACCGCGTCCACCAGCTCCTGGCAGATCACGCCCACGTTCGGCACGTGCCCCACTCGTGAGCGGACCTGTTCCAGCAGGGCCAGGCGGCCGGCCGCGCTCTCCCGCTCCGTGACGTCCACCGCGGTGGCCACCAGCCCGAGCACATGGCCGCGGGAGTCCTCCAGCCGGAAGTAGGAGACGGACTGGATATGACGCCCGGGCCGACCGGACGCCCGGACGCCTCGCACGAGCCGGTTCAGCACCGGGCATCCGCTGTCCAGGACGCCCTGCGCCACGGCGGTCTCCGTCACGGCGTCCTCGAGTGCCCAGGCCTCAGTGAAAGGTCTGCCCAGCAGGTGCCCAGCCGGCGTGTCGCTCGGCCCCTCGGAAGCGTTCGTGCGAACCACGCGCAGCCGGTCGTCCAGTACGTGGAAAGCCACCGGGGAATGGGCGAACAGCGCCTTCAGGACCGCCAGGTCCTGCGCGGCCGGCATGTCCCCCGGCGTGAGCACCTGCCACACCACGGAAGTGCCGCGCAGCAGCGGCTTGACCAGCAGCGCGTCCGACTCGAGGAGTCCCTCCCACCGCCCTGGGCGGTCCGCGGAGATCCCCTGCGTCAGCGAGGTCACCGACCGGCCGACGGCCTCCTCGGCGGACCACCCGAACAGCTCCTCGGCCGGACGCCTCCACTCGACCACCCGGCCGCCCTCATCAATGAGAACGAGCACGTCACCGCTGGGCATTCGACAGCACCTCCGCCTTCATCCCTGCCCGCTCCGTACGGTCGGCAGGACTGCTCGCCCGATAGCTGCACCGATCGGCGGCAGGGTTGCCGGACGTCGCGGGCGTCGTCCCGGCGCCGACGACCTTCCGTGCCGTGCCGACCACCGGTCACGTCGGTGCCCATACAGGTGCAATGCATGTGCAAATTGCAGCAAAGGCCCCCAGTGCCGCGGGGCTGGCGAAGCGCTCAGGCGGGGCTCTGGAAGTGCCGAGCGACCCAGCGCGATACGTGGCCTGTCCGGGTCACCGTTGCATCCCGCAATGCCGGGGTACACGGCGACTCGTACCGCACGGTGCACAGGGACCGGAGGTCGATCGTGAGTGAGAAGGCCCGCAGGACACACCACGCCGTCAGCCATGGCCATGAGCAGAGGTCCGAGCGCCTGAGCAGGAGCGCGCCACCACCCACGCCATGCTCGCGACACATCGGCCGGCGTCCCCGATGATGGGCGGGCCTCTGCCGAGCGCGACCACCGACACGGACGTGGCCGGTCTGCAAGCTGCCTTGTCCGCCGAGGTCGATGCCGAAGTCCGCTTCGACTCGGGCAGCAGGGGCGCATACGCGACGGACGGTTCCAATTACCGGCAGGTGCCCATCGGCGTCGTCGTGCCGCGCACCGTGGAGGCCGGTGCGCACACGGTTCAGGTTTGTGCGCGTTTCGGTGCCCCCGTCCTGTCACGTGGCGGCGGCACCAGCCTGGCGGGTCAGTCGACGAACACCGCCGTGGTGATCGACTGGAGCAAGTACTGCCACGCCCTGCTGTCCGTGGATCCCGAGGCGCGTACCTGTGTGGTCGAGCCGGGAATCGTCCTGGACGAACTCAACAAACGGCTCTCCGGCCATCGCATGCAGTTCGGGCCGAAACCCTCCACCCATACCCACTGTGCTCTGGGCGGCATGATCGGCAACAACTCGTGCGGCGCCTCCGCGCAGGCGTACGGCAAGACCGTCGACAACGTACGACGCCTCGAGGTCCTCACCTATGACGGCGTGCGCATGTGGGTGGGGCCGACCTCGACGACGGAGCGGACACGGATCAGCGCCGAGGGTGGTCGCAAGGCCGAGATCTACGACGGCATGGACCGCATCGTCACCGAGTACCTGGCGGACATCCGGCGCGGCTACCCGAAGATCCCCCGCCGAGTCTCCGGCTACAACCTGGACTCGCTGCTGCCGGAGAACGGCTTCGACGTTGCCCGGGCCCTGGTCGGCAGCGAGGGCACCCTGGTGACGGTACTGCGCGCCGAACTCGATCTGGTGCCGGTGCCGCCCTACCAGTCGCTGCTCGTCCTCGGCTACGACGACATCTGCCGGGCCGGCGACGACGTGTCCCGCCTGCTGGAGCACTGTTCGCCCAGCCAGCTGGAGGCGCTGGACGGACGGATGGCGCAGCTGATGCGGGAGGAGGGCGCCTACCTGGACTCGCTCGGCGTCCTCCCCGAGGGCGACAGCTGGCTGCTCGTGCAGTACAGCGGTGACAGCCGTGAGGCCGCCGACGAACAGGCGTACGCGCTGCTGCGCGCGATCGGCCGCAGCGAAAAGGACCCCGACGTGGCCTTCTCCGACAATCCGGAGCGCGAGCAGAAGATGCTCAGGGCCCGCGAGGCCGGGCTCGGCGTGACGGCGCGGCCGCCGGACGACCGGGAGACCTGGGAGGGCTGGGAGGACTCAGCCGTCCCGCCGGAGCGGCTCGGCGACTATCTGCGCGACCTCAAGCGCCTGTTCGACGAGTTCGGCTACGACCACCCCTCGCTGTACGGGCACTTCGGGCAGGGCTGCGTCCATACCCGTATCCCCTTCGGGCTGAAGACCGCCGAGGGCGTGGCCGACTTCCGCCGCTTCGTCGAGCGGGCCGCCGACCTCGTGGCCTCCTACGGCGGTTCCCTGTCGGGCGAGCACGGCGACGGTCAAGCGCGGGCAGAGCTGCTGCACCGGATGTTCGGTGAGCGGCTCGTGGCCGCGTTCGGTGAGCTGAAGACGCTGTTCGACCCCGGCGACAGAATGAACCCGGGCAAGATCGTCGACCCGAACCCGGTCGACGGGCAGCTCCGGCTCGGCCCCGGCTGGCGGCCGGCCACGCCTGACACGCATTTCGGCTACCCGGAGGACGAGCACTCCTTCACCCGTGCGGTGATGCGTTGCGTCGGCATCGGCAACTGCCGCGGCCACGAAGGCGGGGTGATGTGCCCCTCCTACCGGGCCACGAGGGAGGAGGAGCACTCGACGCGGGGCCGCGCTCGACTGTTGTTCGA
Source organism: Streptomyces sp. NPDC001156 (assembly GCF_053598275.1). NCBI lineage: Bacteria > Bacillati > Actinomycetota > Actinomycetes > Kitasatosporales > Streptomycetaceae > Streptomyces > Streptomyces sp. NPDC001156. The sequence goes on from NZ_JBSFJX010000099.1 coordinate 15,200, forward strand.
GATGCTCGGCGGCCACGCCGACTCGGCCGTCACCGACGGCTGGCGCTCCACCGAGGTGCGGGACGCGCTCGATCTGTGCCTGGCCTGCAAGGGGTGCAAGTCGGACTGCCCGGTGGGCGTCGACATGGCCACCTACAAGGCCGAGTTCCTCGCTCACCATTACGAGGGACGCCTGCGCCCCGCCGCCCACTACTCCATGGGCTGGCTGCCACTGTGGGCCCGCCTGTCCCGCGTCGCTCCGTCCTTGGTGAACAACCTGCTGCAGGCTCCCGGCGTAAGCCGGGTGGGCAAGGCCCTGGCCGGCGTGGCCGAGTCCCGGCAAGCCCCGGTGTTCGCCCACCAGTCCTTCCTGCAGTGGTGGAAGGAACGGGATGCCGAGGACCCCGATCCGGCCGACCCGCGGACCGTGGTGCTGTGGCCCGACACCTTCAGCACCTACTTCCATCCGTCGATCGCGATCTCCGCCGTCCGCGTCCTGGAAGACGCCGGATTCCGGGTCGCCGTACCGACGAGGCCCGTTTGCTGCGGACTGACCTGGATCTCCACCGGCCAGCTGACCACCGCGGAGAAGGTGCTGCGGCGTACCGTGAACGTGCTGCGGCCCTACCTCGAGTCGAGCACCCCGATCATCGGGCTCGAACCCTCCTGCACAGCGGTGTTCCGAGCCGACGCGCCGGAGCTGATGCCCGCCGACCAGGACGTCAAGCGGCTGGCGGGGCAGGTCCGCACCTTCAGCGAGCAGCTCGTGCACCATGCGCCTGACGGCTGGCGGCCGCCGCAGCTCGCCCGCCAGGCGCTCGTGCAGACCCACTGCCACCAGCACGCGATCATGAAGTTCGACGCCGACCGGGAACTGATGCGCCGCTCCCACCTTGACGCCGAGGTGCTGGACGAGGGCTGCTGCGGCCTGGCCGGGAACTTCGGTTTCGAGCAAGGCCACTTCGACATCTCCATGGCCGTCGGGGAAGCGGGGGTCCTGCCCGCCGTACGCCAGGCCGCCCCGGGTGCTCTGGTGCTCGCCGACGGTTTCAGCTGCCGCACCCAGATCGAACAGGGCGCGACCGGCCGCCGTGCTCTGCACCTCGCCGAAGTCCTCGCCCTCGGCATCGACGGCAATCTTCCGAGCGAGCAGCCCGAACGCCTGGCCCAGCGGCCTCCTCACCCCTCTCGCGCGGCCCAGTGGGCGACCACCGCGGGCGTCGCGGCCCTCACGGTGACGGCCGCGACCGCGGCCGGGCGGGGAGCCGTGCGGTACCTGCGCCGCCCATGACCGCGGCCCCGAGAGCAACTGCGGAAAGGTCAGGAACATGTCGATGAAGGTCTCTGAGCACGTCCTGGGGCCTCAGCGTGACTGGGGGGTGGAGCACGTCCTCGCCGGCCCCGGCGACGGGCAGGGCGCCTGGGAGGCCGCGCCGGCGGCCGACAAGCCCTGTGTGTTGGACTGCATGACCGGCCCCGCTGTACCGCCCATCTCGCCACACGTGACTCCGGACCAGAGCGAGGCCGTTGCTTGCGTCTCCCTCAAGGGCTACGGCGACCGCGTCGCCCTGGTCCGGCAGGGCCCCAAACCTGAGGGCCAGGAGCTTCCGCCCGGCAGCCGCCATCGCCGGGACCGGCCCGGTACGGAGGACCACCAGTGAGCGACACTCCGGTCGTGGAGCGGCTGGACAGCGCCGTCTTCACCATTCCCACCGACGCGCCCGAAGCCGACGGCACCCTCAGCTGGGACAGCACCACACTCGTGCTGGCCACCGTCCGGTGCGGTGATGTCAGCGGCCTCGGCTACACCTACGCGCCCGAGGCGACGGCACGTGCCGTCGACGACCTCCTCGCCGGAGTGGTCATCGGGTCACCGGCGCTCGACGTGCCGCGCCTGAACGAGGCCATGCACCGCGCGGTGCGCAACGCCGGTCTGCCCGGCGTGGCCGCCCAGGCCATCGCGGCCGTCGACATCGCCCTGTGGGATCTGAAGGCGCGGCTGCTCGGACTGCCGCTGGTGCGGCTGCTGGGCGCCGCCTGCGACGCCGTTCCGGTCTACGGCAGCGGCGGATTCACCACGTACGACGACCAGCAGCAAGAGCGTCAACTGCGCGGCTGGGTCGAGGAGGAGGGCATCCCCCGGGTCAAGATCAAGATTGCCGAGTCCTGGGGGCGCCGGGAGGACCGCGACCGCCGACGCGTCGCCAGGGCTCGCGCCTGCATAGGTGACAGCCCCGACCTGTTTGTCGACGCCAACGGCGGCTACGACGCCAAGCAGGCAGTGCGTATGGGAAGGGAACTCGCCGACGAAGGCGTGAACTGGTTCGAGGAGCCGGTCTCCTCCGACCACCTCACCACTCTCGCCATGATCCGCGACCGGCTCACCTCGGAGGTCGCCGCCGGCGAATACGGCTACACGCTTCCGTACTTCGAGCACATGCTCGCCGCCGGTGCCGTGGACTGCCTGCAGGCCGACGTGACCCGCTGCGGCGGCATCACCGTCTGGCTGCGCGCCGCCGCCCTCGCCCAGGCCCGCGGGATCGACATCTCCGGGCACTGCGCCCCACACGCCCACGCGCACGTCGCCGGAGCCGTGCCCAACCTGCGGCACCTGGAGTGGTTCCACGACCACGTCCGCATCGAGCGCATCCTCTTCGACGGGGTCCTCGACGCCACCGGCGGCACCATCGCACCGGGAGCCGAGGGCACACCGGGGCTGGGACTGACCTTGAACACCGAGCGCGCACAGCCCTACCGAGTGGTCTGACCGCAGGAGGCCGCACCATGAGCACCACATCCTTCCCGCCGCACGCGCTGCACGACTACGCACTGCTGGCCGACGGGGAACGGGGCGCGCTCATCGGACCGGACGGCGCCCTCACCTGGCTGTGCGCCCCGACCTGGCACGACGACGCCGTCTTCGCCTCTCTGATCGGTGGCGGAGGCGTCTACGCCGTGACCCCGCGCGCCGACTGGGTCCCCGGCGGCTACTACGAGGACGGGACCTTGATCTGGCGCAGCCGCTGGGTCACCACCGAGGGCGTCATCGAGTGCCGTGAGTGCCTGGCCCTCCCCGGTGAGGAGGACCGCCTGGTCCTGCTGCGGCAGGTGCTCGCCGTCGACGGCCCGGCCCGTCTCCGGGTCGTGCTCGACCCGCGTGCCGACTACGGTCGTGCCCCACTGACGACCCCGCACCGCGACGACGACGGCGTCTGGCACCTGAACACAGGCCGCCGGCACCTGCGTTGGCAGGGCGCCCCGTCCGCCACCGCCGGCGAGCAGGGCCTGACCGCCGATCTGGTGCTGAGGCCCGGCGAAAGCCACGACCTGATTCTGGAGTGCTCCCGCTCCCGGCTGCCGCACGCCCTTCCGCGGGCCGCGGAGACCTGGGCCGCGACCGAGCAGGCCTGGCGGCAGGCCGTGCCCGCGCTGGAGCAGACCATCGCGCCCGCCGACGCCAGACGCGCCTACGCCCTGCTGCGCGGGCTGACCACGCACGGCGGCGGAATGGTCGCCGCGGCCACCACCAGCCTGCCCGAACGCGCCCAGGCGGGACGCAACTACGACTACCGGTACGTGTGGATCCGGGACCAGAGCTACGCCGGACAGGCGGCGGCCGCCGCGAACGCCCCGGAACTCCTCGACGCCGCCGTCCGTTTCGTCAGCGAGCGGCTGCTGGCCGACGGCCCACACCTCGCTCCTGCCTACACCGTGCACGGCACGGCCGTCCCCGGCCAGCAAGACCTCGCCCTGCCCGGCTACCCCGGCGGCTCCAGCCGGATCGGCAACCACGTGCGCAAGCAGTTCCAGCTGGACTGCTTCGGTGAGGCGTTGTTGCTGTTCGCGGCGGCCGAGCGGGGTGACCGGCTGGACGCCGACGCCTGGAAGGCGGCAGACCTCGCGGTGCGGGCCGTCGCCGAGCGATGGCGGGAGCCCGACGCGGGGATCTGGGAACTCGACGCCCGGCAGTGGACCCACAGCCGGCTCATCTGCGCCGCCGGGCTGCGCGCCCTGGCCGCCGCGGCACCCCACCGCCCACTCGCCGGCACCTGCACCGACCTCGCCGACACCCTGGTAGCCGCCACCTCAGCGGGCGGCGTGCATCCCGACGGCCACTGGCAGCGCACCCCCGACGACCCGTCGGTCGACGCCGCGCTGCTGCTGCCCCCCGTGCGTGGGGCGCTGCCCGCCGACGACGTGCGCACGCGCGCCACCCTGCGTGCCTGCCGCGAGCAACTGACCCAGGACCACTTCATCTACCGCTTCCGTCACGACGAGCGGCCTCTGGAGGAGGCCGAGGGGGCGTTCCTGTTGTGCGGGTTCGTCATGGCGCTCGCCGAACACCAGCAAGGTCACGCGGTCGACGCGCACCGCTGGTTCGAACGAAACCGTGGCGCCTGCGGCGCGTCGGGTCTGTACGCGGAGGAGTTCGACATCGCCCAGCGCCAGTTGCGCGGCAACATCCCCCAGGCCTTTGTCCACGCGTTGCTGCTGGAGACGGCGGCTCGCCTCGCCGAACCGCCTGATCCGCACTGCACACGCCGATCAGGGGGCTGACCTGCGGCTGGGGGCAGAGCCGCAGCGCCGCAGGTTCTCCGGCTCAGAGGGCGGTCGCGACCCGGTGAGCTGCCGTGCCCATCCTTGGGAGCGCCCCCTGCGATCCCTGGATCAGGATGCGTTCGTTCCCCGGCCGAAGAGTCGTCCGGCGAGGTCGATGCCCGTGACCGCGCCGGTCTCGTCGCGGGTGAAGAAGCCGCGCTGTCCCTTCAGGCCGCCCTCGGTGATGATGTACTCGTCGCCCGGCCCGGGCAGGAACCCCATCGTGGCCGCCGGGTAGTCCGGGGGCATCTCGACGTCCGATGGCTGGCGGATCTCCGGCTTGATCCCGACTGCGAGCGTGAGGAGGGCCCCGTCGGTGGCGATGTCGAGGTTCATGGCGTCGATCTCGTATCGGCCGGCGACCTCCCGTGCCCGCCCCCCGTCGTACGGGATCGGTTCCGGGTCACGTTCGACCACGCCGAGACAGTGCTCAAGTGCCCAGCGGACGACGGCCTGATTGAACTGGTAGCCGTCCGGGCCGGCGTTGGCCAGGGAGACCACGGCGAAGTCCCGTTCGGGTACGACGAGCAACTCGGAGAACTGGCCGTTGCCCGACCCGCCGTGCCCGATCGTCCGGACGCCGTCCACATCGCGAAGGAACCAGCAGATACCGAAGGCGTCTCCGAGGGTGCTGCCGCGCAGTTCGACCGTCTGCTCCTTCATGCGAGCCAGCGCCTCAGCGGGCAGAACAGCGTCGCCGGTGCCGAGATGGAACCGGGCCCAGCGCAGGAGGTCGTCGACCGAGGACACGATGCCTCCGCCGGGATTGTTGCCGTGGTCACCGGCCCGGAACGCCTTCCACGGCTGGGCGCGCCGCAGCGCCCCGTCCTCGCCGCGGTTGTAACCCACGGCGAAGCGACGGACGATGACGTCGTCCACGTCGAAGAAGGTGTTCGACAGCCCCAGGGGTTCCAGCACCAGCGAGGCGACGGCCTTTTCGAAGGCCAGGCCCGTGACCTGCTCGACGACGCGCCCGGCGAGGTTGTAGCCGGCCTGGCTGTACGAGGCACGGGTGCCGGGCGGTGCGATCATGGCCAGCTCGGCGAGCTTCGCCACGAATGCCGCCAGGGACCCGTCCCCCTCCTCGGTCTCGATCAGGTTCCAGTCCAGCCCCGCGGTGTGGTTGAGCAGGTTGAGCACGGTGATCTGCTCAGCCGCCTGCTCGTCGGCGAGCTTGAGCTCGGGGATGTACCGGCGCACCGGCGCCTCCAGCTCCACCCTTCCCTCGGCGGCCAGGCGCATCAGGGTGGTCGCCGTGAAGGTCTTGCTCACCGAGCCCAGGGGGAACAACGTCTTCTCGTCGACAGGCAGCGGATTGTCGATGCTCGTCACACCGTGGGACGCGTAGACCTCCTGACCGTCCGCAAGCACCCCGACGGCGACGCCGGGAATGCCGAACTCCTTGGCCGTCGCCTCGACGAAATCGGACAGCGTCTCCTGTGTCATTGCTCCTACCCCTCCCGCACGTAGGCACTTGAACTAAGTGCAATTCAGAACCTAGGCCCTTCTTGAACAAAGTGCAAGGGTCTCTGAACTAAGTACAAGTAAGATGGCGGTCATGCCGCGAGACACGCTGACCGCAGACCAGATCGTCCGTGCCGCCATCGAGTTGCTGGACGACGAGGGACTGGACGGTCTGAACATGCGCAGCCTGGGCAAACGGCTCGGCTCGGCCGCCACGGCGATCTACTGGCACATCAAGACCAAGGACGACCTCGTCCGGCTCGCCGGTGACGCGATCTGGGACGAGGTCGAACTGGCCGACCTCGATGCCACCGACTGGCGCACGGCCGCCACCGCCTTCGCCACCGGCATGCACGCCATGCTCACCAGGCACCCGTGGTACGGGCAGGCGTTCGGTAGCCACCTCCTCTACGGGCCTGGCAAGGCCCGCCACGACGACTACAGCCTCGCCGTCTATGAGAAGGCGGGATTCGCGGCCGCCGACGCGGACCGGGCGGCCGCCACGGTCTTCATCTTCGTGCTCGGCAGCGCCCTCGGGGCCGCTGCGCAGGTGTCGCTGACCCGCAGGCTGAGCAAGAACGGCCAAGATGCCGGGCAACTGCTGGCCGACACCATGGCACGGGCCACCGAGATCGCCGCGAGGTTCCCGCGACTGCGCGAGCGACTCGACACCCCGGCCGCCGACGACTACGCCAATGCACCCGACAACAGCTTCGAGTTCGGCCTTCAGGCCATCCTCGACGGCTTCCAGGCCCGCATCGCCGCCGACCGCCAGCCGGGCGACGCGTAGTCCTCACCGGCCGGGGTGTCGGACGGCTCGCGCCGGCGTAGACACGTCATCTGCCCCTCCCCGGACGCCTGGTGAGACCCCTGGTCCGCCTGCTCGGCGGTGGTCAGGAGCAGGACCTGCCCGGGGCGAGCGCGGGCGCCGCCACGTTGCCCACGGCCCGTTTGAAGTCAGGGCAGTCGACGATCGGCTCGTGGTCGCAGACGGCCGCGTGCCGCAGGCTGTCGCGCAGCCGCCTGAGCCGGCCGATCTGCTCGTCGAGGTGGTGCGCCTTGGTGGCCATACGGGATCGCAGGTCCACGTCGGACGGACGCGCCGTCAGAAAGCGTTCGATCTCGGCGATGGAGAATCCGGCGCTGCGCGCGCATGTGATCAGCGCGAGGCGTTCCAGCACGTCCGGGTGGTAGGTGCGGCGAAGGCCATTGCGGCCGGCAGCGGCGATCAGGCCCTTCTTCTCGTAGAACCGCAGCGCCGAAGGCGCCAGACCGCAGTGCTCTGCGACCTCGGCGATGTCCAGCAGCGATGCTTCCATTCCGCCTCCTTGACTTGAATCGCGGTTCAAGTCGCAGCCTAGTCGCCATGGAAATCCATCACTTGAACTGCGGATCGGTGCGGACGATCGAGGCCACCTACGACGGCCCGCATCCCGCACCCGCGGTCAACCACTGCCTGCTGATCGAGACCGACACCGACGGCTTGGTCCTCGTCGAGACCGGATTGGGACTCGGCGACGTCCGGGACCCAGGCGCCACGCTCGGCACCGAGTGGGTCGAGATGACACAACCCGCCCTGGACGAGAGGGAGACAGCCACCCGGCAGATCGCCCGGCTCGGCCATGCCCCGTCCGACGTGCGCCACATCATCGTCACCCACCTGGACGTCGACCACTGCGGCGGCCTGCCCGACTTCCCCGACGCCCAGGTCCACGTCATGGCCGCCGAACTCGACGCGGCGCTCGCCCAGGCGCCCAGCTTCCGCTACCGCAGGGCTCACTGGGCACACGAACCGCATTGGGTCACCTACGGTCCCGAGCCCGGCGAAGAATGGTTCGACTTCACCGCGCTGCAGCCGAAGGGGCTCCCACCGGAGATCAGACTCGTCCCCCTCGGCGGTCACACGGCCGGCCACACCGGGGTCGCCGTGCGGGACGGCGACCGCTGGCTCCTCCACTGCGGCGACGCGTACTACTACCACCGCGAAATCGAGGAACTGAAGGAACCCCACCCCCTGCTGGACATCGTGCAGACGCGCTCACAGGTGCACCGCGACCTGCGGCTCGGAACGCAAGCACGGCTGCGCGAGCTGGTCCGCGACCACGGTGACCAGGTCGAGGTCTTCTGTGCACACGACCCATGGGAGCTGGCCCGCTACCGGAGTGACGTCACCTTGGGGCTGGGATGAGGCCGCTTCGGATGCGGAGCCCTCGGGCCGGCGCGAGCGCCTGTAGGTGCGCGCTTGCGACGCGGTTCCGGTGTCACCCGGCGGCTGTGGGATCGAGAAGTACACCGGGGTTGAGGATCCCGGCCGGGTCGAGCGCCTGTTTCGCGGCACCCAGTGCGAGGGCGAACGGCTCCGGGCGCTGGCGGTCGTAGCCGGGCCGGTGGTCGCGGCCGACCGCGTGATGGTGGGTGACGGTCGCGCCGAGGTCGTGGAGGATCTCCATGGCGGCCGACTTGATCCGGTCCCACATCGTGACCTCCTCACCGCGCCGCCCCGGTGCGATGACGGTGAAGTACGGCGCGGGCCCGTCCGGATAGACGTGGGTGAAGCGGCAGTTGATCGTGCCTTCGGCGCCCGTCACCTCCCGTACGACGTCGGCCAGTTGCGTGCGCACCGACTCGTAAAGCTCCGGCGCGCGGTCCCAGGTGCAGGCTGTTTCGAACGTCTCGGTGATCACCGCCATGCGGGCGAGCGCATCGCGGAGATACGGCATTCTGAGGAACGCCGAGCGCCAGGTGTCGGCGGCGGCGTCCGCGGAGCCCGGTGCCGTCGACGCGGGCGAGCCGCCGTGGTCGCGGGCCAAGGTGACGAGTTCCGTCAAGCGCCCGCCGACCGGGACGTGGGCCGACTCCACTCCGAGGATGAGCGTGCTCCGGCCGTCCTGTGCGACTCCTGCCAGGGCGGCCTCCCCGGGGTCGAGCAGTCGGCAGTTGGCCGGGTGCAGACCCGACTGGGCGACGGTGCGCACGGCGTCCATGGCGGCGTGGACGTCGTCGAACAGCAGCGTGGCCGACGCCTTGTGGCGCGGGCGTTCCTGGAGCCGCATCCAGGCCTCGGTGATCACACCGAGGGTGCCCTCGGAGCCCAGGAACAGCCGGTCGGGGGAGGGGCCCGCTCCTGAACCGGGCAGCCGCAGCGATTCGCTGACCCCGACGGGCGTCACCACGCGCATCGACTCGACGAGGTCGTCGATGTGGGTGTACAGCGTGGCGTAGTGGCCCCCGGCCCGGGTGGCCAGCCAGCCGCCAAGAGTGGAGAACTCGAAACTCTGCGGGAAGTGGCGAAGGGTGAGTCCATGCGGCCGCAGTTGGGTCTCGAGGGCGGGGCCGAGGGCGCCGGCCTGGATCCGGGCGGCCCGGCTGACCCGGTCGATCTCCAGTACCTGGTCGAGGGACGAAAGATCCAGGGACACCACGGCGCGGTGCCGGTCCGCGCGGTATTCGACCCCGCCTACGACCGAACTGCCCGCACCGTACGGCACGACGGCCACGTGCGTGTCCGCCGCCCAGTCGAGGACGTCGATCACGTCCTGCTCGGTACGCGGGTGGGCGACCTGGTCGGGTGCTGCCGTGAGGTCTCCGTCGAGGGCACGGATCACGTCGCGGTAGGCCTTGCCGTAGGTGTGTGAAGCCCGGTCCTCGGGCGCGGCCGACATCAGAGGCGCCAGGGCGGCGGGCGGCTCGATCCGCACCTTGGGCAGTGCGAGGGCGGAGATGTCGGGCACGGGCAGCGGGGTTTGTGCCGCACCGGGGACCAGCGACCCGAGGGCGACGCACTCGGCGTCGGGCAGTGCCTGGTCCGCAGCGCCCCAGCCCCACCAGGAGCGGCTCCGGGAGCGGGACACGGACGGTGTGCGGCTGTCGGCCACGAGCTGACCTCTCATAATTTACCATTGAGTAATTTACCGCAGGGTAGGGTATCCGGCATGACGACAGCAAGAGCTTCGGCCGCCCCGGATCCGGCCGATGGCCCTTCGAAGGGCAACCGGGACAGGGACCGCGGCGCCGGCACCAAGGGCGTCCCGCGCGCTCGCCGGGAGGAGCAGATCCTCGGCGCGGCCCTGGAGGAGTTCGGCCGGCATGGCCACGCCGCGGCGTCGATGACCGAGATCGCCCGGCGCGTGGGCGTCACAAAACCGATGCTCTACACCTACTTCGGGTCCAAGGACGGCCTCTACACGGCCTGTGTCGACCACATCGGCCCCCGCCTGCTCGCGGCGATCAGCGAAGCCATGGCGTCGAGCCCGTCGGAGAACCGGCTGCCCCACACGGTGCTCGCCGCGGTCTTCCGAACGCTGGAGGAGCGGCGGCACGCCTGGTTCGTGCTGTACGACCGGACGCTGCCGCACGGCTCCGAGCCGTGGCACGCGGCCAACCGCCACCGCGAGGCCATCGACGAGTTGGCGGCCGCCGGTACCGCCGGTCTGCTGCACGGCCAGGGCAATGACGACGCACTGGACGCGGACGCCCTCAAGCATGTGTGGACGGGCGTGGTCAGTGCGCTGGTCGGCTGGTGGATCTCCCACCCCGAACTGTCCGGAGACGACATGAGCGCGCGTTGCGCCCGGCTGATCTCCGCCGTCCGCAACGGCGCCTGAGGCATTGCTCCGAGCGCGGCCTCAATGACGTACTGCGCGTCTGTCCACCTGATGCGCCGCGCTTGCTGCATGAGCCGACCACGGTCCGCCGTGAGCTCGGGCCGCCCGCAACGGTCGGCGAATCGCCAGGGCGGCACGCGTGTCGCTACGCGATCATGTCTTGGGTCACGCCCGCTGCACGAGCAGGCCCCCCGCCCCTGCTGAGCGCATCGATGTCGACCGAGTCATGCGGTGGCCTCGTCGAGGAGTTCGAGCACATGCCGGTAGGGCCGGCCGGTGGCGCGGGACATCCCCATCTCGCAGGTGCGGTTGCACGAGGCGTACGCGTCGAAGTCGCCCGCGGTGATCTCGGCCGCCTGGGCGGCGGTGGCGGAGGCGGTGACCTCCGGGTGGAGCAGTCCGCGGTCCCCGGCGAAGGCGCAGCAGCCCCAGTTGTCGGGCACGGTCACCTCGGCGCTGACGGCGGCGGCGACGGTGCGCAGGGCGACGTCGATGCCGAGGTGGACGGTGGAGCAGGTGGGGTGCAGGGCGAGACTGCCCAGCCGGCGGGGGGTGGGGAGAGCAGGCAGCAGGTGCTCGGCGGTGAACGCGACGCTGTCGACGAAGCGCAGCGCGCTGAAGCGGGCGCGCTCGGACTCCGGGAGGACGTCGGCCAGTTGTTCCAGGCCGTGGGTGCAGGAGGACGCGTCGCAGACCACCGGCAGACGGCCGTGGTCGCTCGCCTCCCACAGCACCTGGAGCGTGCGGGCGGCCATGGTGCGGTGTCCGGCGGTGTAGCCCTTGGACTGCCAGGGCGTGCCGCAGCACAGGCCGGCCAGCTTGTCGGGCACGGCCACGGGGACGCCCGCGCGTTCACACAGGCGCAGAAACGCAGCCGCCGCACCGCCGGAGGTGCCTTCGGGGGCGAAGACGCTGCCGATGCACGCGGCGAAGAACACCGCCTGCGCCTCGGTGTGGCGCTGGGGCGCGGGACGGGCGGGTCCGCCGCGGGGGATGTCGTCGGACCAGGCGGGGACCAGCTCGCCGGCCCCCGCCTTGCGGATGGTGCCGGTCGCGGCGCGCAGGAGGGGGGCGGGCACGACGTGGGCGGTGTTCAGTGCGGCGCGCACGCCGGTGACCGCGCCACGCCAGTGCCGGGCCACGGTGTCGCCGGCTCGCTGGGCCGTGGGGCTGTGGCGCTCCGCGCGCAGGCGCTTCATGACCGCGCCGGTGTCGATGGTGACGGGGCAGGCGGTCACGCAGAGGCTGTCGGCCGCGCAGCTGTCGACCGCCGCGTAGGCGTAGTCGGTCTCCAGGGCGCGGCGGGTCTCCTCGTCACCGGCGGCGGTGGCCAGCGCGATCTCGCGTTGCAGGGCGATGCGCTGGCGCGGCGTCGTGGTGACGTCCGCGGTCGGGCAGACCGGTTCGCAGTAGCCGCACTCCACACAGGCGTCCAGCGCCGGATCGACCTCCGGGACGCTCTTCAGGTCGCGCAGGTGTGCCTCCGGGTCGTCGGTCAGCAACACCCCGGGATTGAGGACGCCGTGCGGGTCGCACAGCCGCTTCAGCTCGACCATGACGTCGTACAGTTCGTCGCCGTACTGGCGCCGTACGAACGGGGCCATGGCGCGGCCGGTGCCGTGCTCTGCCTTCAGGGTGCCGCCGGCGTCCAGGACGAGGTCGACCATGGCGTCGGTGAAACGGGCGTAGCGCTCCGTCTCGGCCCGCGTGTCGAAGTCCTGGGTGAGCATGAAGTGCAGGTTGCCGTCCCTGGCATGGCCGAAGATCACCGCGTCCTGGTAGCCGTACCGGTCGAACAGGCCGATGAGTCCCTCGCAGGTGTCGGTCAGCCGCTCCATGGGGACCGCGATGTCCTCGAGCAGGGCGGTGGTGCCCGGGCGGCGCGCTCCCGCCACCGCGGTGTAAAGGCCCTTGCGCAGATGCCACAGCCGCGCCCGCACCCGCGCGTCGCGGGTCAGCGCGGTGCCGCTGATGGCGGGCAGTCGGTCCAGGACCGGCTGGGCGGCGGCCACGGTCGCGTCCAGCACCTCGGCGCTGTCCTCGGCGAACTCCACCAGCAGCGCGGCGTGCCGCTCCACGCGCAGACCGCGCAGTTCGGCCACGGGATTTGTGGCCTGCTGCGCCACGCGCAGCGACGCTGCATCCAGCAGTTCGGCGGTGCGGGCACCGGCGGCCAGCAGCGTCGGCAGCGCGTTGGTGGCCTCGGCCAGACCCGGGAGCACCAGCAGGCCCGTGGCGGTATGGGGGAGAAGCGGCACGGTACGGAAGACGGCCTCGCCGACGAAGCCCAGGGTCCCCTCGCTGCCGATCATCAGGTGGGCGAGCATGTCGGCGGGGTCGGTGTGATCCAGGAACGAGTTCAGCCCGTAGCCCATGGTGTTCTTCATCGCGAACAGCCGCTCCACCGTGGCCCGGGCGGCTGCCGAGTCGCGGACGCGGTCCCGCAACCTCAACAGCCCGGCGTGGAGTTCGGGCTCGCGGGCGCGCAGTGCCTGGTCCGCGTCCGGGGCCCCCGTGTCCACCACGGTGCCCGACGGCAGCACGAACTGCAGGGACTCCATGGTGCGGTAGGCGTTGTCGCGGGTGCCGCAGTTCATGCCGCTGGAGTTGTTGGCGACCAGTCCGCCGATGGTGCACGCGGACTCGCTGGCCGGGTCGGGGCCCAGCCTGCGCCCGTAACGGGCGAGCCGCGCATTGGCCTGACGCACCGTCAGTCCGGGTTGGAGCCGGATCCGCAGGCCCTCGTCCAGCACCTCCGCGGCGCGCCAGTGACTGCGGACGTCGACCAGGATGCCGTCGCCGCCCGCCTGCCCCGCCAGGCTGGTGCCCCCCGAGCGCAACGTCAGCGGCACCCCCGCTCTGCGCGCCCCCGCCATCAGCGCACCCACCTCGGCCGCCGACGCCGCACGCACCACCGCTCGGGGCGTGAACAGATACGGCGAGGCGTCATGCGCCACCGCGACCCTGCGGGGCACCTCGGTGGACACCCGCGCCGGGTCGCCCACGCATTCGGCCAGGATCTCGGCCAGGCCGGGCGCGGCCGGGTCGTGGGCGGCCGACTCGGCCGGGGGTGTGACAGCGGGGGTGCTCATGGTTCCTACTGGTTCCTCGGTACGGGGCTGGTTCCTCGGTACGGGGCGGTCAGTGGACGGGGGCCGGGATCCGCAGCAGGCGCGGCGGCAGCGCGGCCGGTTCGGGCAGACGCAGCGGCGACAGGCCGGGGGTGATGCTCCCCAGCAGCGCGGCACGCCGGGCACCCGTGCCCGACGGAAGGGCGCCCGGCAGACCGTTCACGGTGAGGAAGCCCAGCACGGCGAACGCCAGCGCCTCCTTCGCGTCCGACGGCAGACCGAGATCGTCGCTGGGGCGCAGCGCCACGCCGGGCAGCTCTTCGGCGATCATGCGCATCAACACAGGATTGCGCACACCGCCGCCGGAGACCACAAGGCTCGTGACACCGTGCGCCTGGCAGGCGTCCGCCACCGTGACGGCGGTCAGCCTGGAAAGCGTGGCCAGGACGTCGTTCGCGTCGGGCGTGGGCACCGCGGCCAGCGTCCGCAGCAGATACGGCAGGTGGAAGTGCTCCTTGCCGGTGCTCTTGGGTGCGGGCCTGCGGTAGTACGGATCGTCCAGCAGGGCCGCGAGCAGTTCGGCGCTGACGCGGCCGGCACCTGCCCGGCGGCCGTCCTCGTCGTAGGAGGCGGCGCCGTCGGTGAAGTGGCGTACGGCGGCGTCCAGCAGTGCGTTGGCGGGACCGGTGTCGAAAGCGACAGGGTCGGCGCCCGGCGCGACGACCGTGACATTGGCGATGCCGCCGAGGTTGAGTGCCGCCGGGACCCCCGGCAGCCCCCGCAGGAGCAGGGTGTCGGTCATGCCGACCAGCGGGGCTCCCTGTCCGCCCGCGGCCACGTCCCGGCTGCGCAGATCGGACACGACCGGGAGTCCGGTGGCCTCGGCGATCCAGGCGGGCTGGCCCAGTTGCAGGGTGCCGCGGACCGTGCCGTCCTCCACCCAGTGGTGCATGGTTTGGCCGTGCGAGACCACCAGATCGGCGGCGCCGGCGACAGCCGCAGTCCCATCGTCGACAGGACAGCAGCGGCCTGTTCCCGCAGCTCTACGGCATCGGCCCGGGTCCCCGAGACCATCAGACAC